>NVRG01000041.1 GCA_002400805.1 Gammaproteobacteria bacterium | reverse complement strand
ATATTCGCTAGCTCTTTTTTCACCGCTGTTTTCGCCGATGGTCGACTAACATCAACACCGGTTTCTTTCACAAACGAGGCGGTGACAATAAAGAAGATCAATAAAATAAACACCATATCAACTAACGGTGTCATATTAATTTCAGCAACGACACCGCTTTGGCGGCGTGAATGTCGGTTTCTCATATTAGTCTTTACAACCTCTAATCTCTTCGTAACGCATCGGCTACATTATGCACTTCACGATTCACACGCTGTTCCAGTTGAGTACTAAAATACAAACCTGATAGTGCGGTTAATAAGCCGCCCATCGTAGTAATCAACGCCACCGATATACCACCGGCCATCCCTCGCACATTCCCCATACCAAACACCGTCATCACATCAAAGGTTTGAATCATGCCATCCACGGTGCCTAATAAACCCAACATCGGTAAAGCAACAATTAAGGTTCGAATCGTCAATAGGTAGCGATTAAGCGCCACTGCATTCTCGGCAATCATTCCTTGGCGGATTTGTTGGGCATACCAACTACGACGTTCAGCACGCTGATGCCATTGCGCTATCACGGTTTTAATTTCACGTGGGTGCAACCAGTAAATAAAGACATATCGCTCAATGAGCAACGTCCACATCAACAATGATGCCAGTAAAATCAGCCATAATACTGTGCCACCACTTTCCAGCAGTAGCTGAATTTGAAAAACGTTATTAGTTAGTGATTCCACTTTGTTTTTCCGCATTACGAGCTACGATAGATGCACTTTCTTCATCCAGAATTTGTACGAGACGATTACTCTTGCTCGATAAAGCACTATGTATCARCAAAATAGGRATCGCCACCGCCAAACCYAACTCGGTGGTCACCAATGCTTGYGATATACCRCCTGACATCAAYTTCGGRTCRCCGGTGCCAAATAAGGTRATCGATTGGAARGTCTCAATCATGCCCGACACCGTACCTAAYAGRCCTAACATSGGKGCAACCGCCGCCAATATTGCSARGGTAATTAAACCTCGTTCAATTTTAGGGATCTCACGCAAGATCGCTTCATCBAGTTTTAAYGATAAGGTCTCAACGTCCTGAGCCARCTCCTCACTGTAAACARATAAAATTCGACCTAAAGGATTGTTCAAACTRACCTCAGTTTGCTTTTGCTGTTTGCTGACACCTTGRCCRRCMAYCGTTAACGARACAAACCTTATTAACGCGATTAATAAACCRATAGCACCCAAACCAAGAATAATAAAYCCTATCCAGCCACCTTGTTGGATSCGTTCTTTTAAATTTGGTGCTTGKACTAACAAMGCCATAATRGCGCCACGAGTGGGGTCAATAACGGTCGGTWGTAWGCYMRCGGMGTCAGCYGCGGCAAARTCAGCCGCCAACTGTTGYAAWCGTKYMACCGGTTGTCGACGTAAYTCCACTAAATTTCCTGTCTCTGGAAKRTAGCGTAAAAATTGACCGTCACTAAAKGCYGAAAACACWCCCACACGSGTRACATTCCGCTGCTCTAYTTCACCAGARGCKGAAATAATAGGCAGWGACAARGTCACYACYTTGGCCGACTCGGTCATTTCTTCYTGCAATAATAACCAGAATTGTCTTAATTCATCGATGGTCGGTTGTTGTTTGCGTTCTGCCAGACCGGACAAAAACTCACCTCGATCAGGAAATTGAATCGATGTCATTGAACTGGCTAACACGCCACGACTATCATTGGCCATCTGACGAACCGTACCAAACAATTCACCTAATGTACCTGACTTTTCTTGTAAGAATGTTTCTTGTTCAGCCAAGATTTTTTCATAATCCTGAAAAGTTTGATTCAGCCGATTTGTTCGTTGCTCTTCATAAGCTAACTGTGCTTGAGCCTCATCTAATAATCGTGCTTGATCATCACGTTCGGTCACAAACTCTGCTTCACGTAGTTTATTCTGCTGCTGTTCTAAAATTCGCTCACGTTTGACCTGTTTGAGTAAGTCATCAAGGTTAGCCGGCTTATCCGCCGCATGAACGGAAGAGAACATCACTAACAACAAAGAAATAATTATGCTTCTCATTGTGCTGCCTCCACGGTGTGGATCGGCAAGACYAGAAGATYAGGTGGYAATTGTTTTAAGGCTACTTTTAGTCCTTGMGAAATAGSCTGGAGGTAATCATTGGATAATACYTGCCATTGGCCTGTTTTTGACTCCCACATGCCCGCTTCCAAACCATCTAAAGTCAAATAATACAAACTGACGCGACCTATACGTAAGAAGTCGACTGTTCGCGTGYTTTCACCCATCGTCAATTCATCTTGATAAGCTTCAATCGTTCGACCATATTCCGTTTCCACTTGATAAGCTTCAAGAATGCGGCGGTATTTTTCAGCCAAGGTCACATCGGCGCGGCTCATCAATGTTTGTAACTGCACCACCCTTGTTTGTCTTTCTTCTGCTAAAAATGGAATATCCAGCTCAACAAACTGAGACATTACCTCAATCATTTTAATCATCAGCGGTACGATATCGCGCTGAGTTGTCTCGATATTATTTAATTGTTGGTCAATRGAATCTAATTCTTTCTTTTGTGAAGCAACCAAGGCATCTAATTGTTCGTTATAAGCACGKAGACTTTCTGTTTGGCTTAATACCTCACGATATTCAGCTAACATCTGCGTGGTTTCATCATCCAAACTATCAACTTGTTGCTGTGATTTCTGGGCYGCTATATCCGTATTCACCTGAGTTTCAATCGCATGCTCTAAGTTTCCTGCATATACTGAAAGCGCCGGCAACATGCTAAACACAAAGGCAGCTAGCCAATATGATTTGTTCTTGCTGTTATTTTGCATAAAATACTATGTCCATTTGATCTGGTTAATTTTATATCAAGCGATATAACTACATCCAAAACCGAAAGGGCATTCTAACAAGAAAGAAATGCTGGCAGTAAACATTGAGAAATGACTGTCGGAGTGAAGGAGGAAGCCCAAGTTAATGAGAACTATTATCATTAACTTGGTAGGCCAGGTCAAACTTAAATTAAACTAAGTTTGCTGAGCATAACGTTCTTTAGGCAAAAAAAAACCAGACATATAAATGTCTGGTTAAACCTTCATAGAAGGAGAGAGAAATATAAGTCTGTCAGAAGCTGAATTCCTAAAACTTACTGCCTAGAATACAGATGACAAGTACTTTCGTAATGAGCGACTTCTCCTGATAAATCAGGAATTTATTCCTAACTTCATCTCATCCATTTGCTTGCAAAGGCTTAAGCCGACAAGCCATGACTGATTGCAAAGCGCATCAATTCCGCCGTTTTACTAATATCGAGTTTATTTTTTATCTGGGTCAGGTTATTTGCGACCGTTTTGTAGCTAATTCCTATGATATCTGAAATATCATTCATGCTTTTTCCTTCACCCACCAAGCGTAATATTTCTAACTCACGACGTGACAAATCGCTCAACGCGCTGGTGCCAGCGCCAATATTCAACATCGCCAGCTGCTGCGCCGTATCAGCACTTAAATAAATCTTACCCGCCAAGACTTTCTCAATCGCTTCAACCAAATGATCCGCCGCATTATTCTTGGTAATATAACCTCTGGCACCAGCCTGCATCGCTCGTGATGCAAACACTGGATCTTCATGCATACTGAACATCAATACCTTGGCATTTTCACGATTCGCACGGATCCGCCGTAATACTTCCAAGCCACCTATTCCTGGCAACGTAATATCCAATATAACCATATCAGGATAAAGCTCTTGAAAAAGGCGGTAACCTTCTTCGCCCGTTTCAGCCTCTTCTACTGAAGCCGAAGGGATCTGTTGAATCAACTGTCGCACACCCGCTCGTACAATAGGGTGATCATCTACGACTAAAATTGTTGTTGCTTTTGCCATTATTTATCGCCGTCCTTTAAAGGAATCAATATACGGACCTGTAAACCATGCCCTTCTGCTGTATCAAACGCAATGCGACCACCTAATGCTGATACTCGCTCTCTCATGCCGATTAAGCCAAAACCTCTTACTAAATTAGCATCTAGGCCCTTACCATCATCCGTCACCGTTACTTTTACCGTTTCACTGTCTCTGCGAATTTCCACTTTGACATGACCTGCCTGTGCATGACGCACACAGTTAGTTGTACATTCTTGTACCAAGCGATAAATCGTCACTTGTAAGGTATCAGGCAAATCTAAAATATTGCCAACAAAATCCCACTCCCAGTCTATTTCCGGTTGTCGATCTCGCCAGTTGCGCAACATATCACGTAAGGCGTCTTCCAAACCTAAATCATCCAAAGTCATCGGTCGCAATCGACTTAACATTTTCCGAACCAGGGTTTGAATATGGGTAGTAATCGTTTTTACTGAATCAACTTTATCACTGACCTCCGTTAATGAATGTTCATCAGCAACACGTTTAATATCAGCCATATCCACCCGTATACCAAACAAACACGGGGCCACTTCATCATGCAGCTCTCTGGCTAAATCACGCCGTTCGCTCTCTTGTACCTTTAACATATTTCCGGCCAAGGCATGATTCTCAGCCATGGTAGTTTCAAGCACACTGGCCACATGATTAAAGCGAATCTGAATCGGGTTTAATTCTTTTACCGCAGTGGTATCTACCCTAGCTGAAAAATCACTTTTTTCCAGTTTCCCCAGCGCATCCGCTAATTCTTGCAAAGGCCTTAAACCCTGACGTAAAGCGATGTAAATCAAAACAAGGATCAAACTTAAAAAGAAACACGCCAGCCAAAACAAAACTTGTACATCTCGCCATACCTCGGTCACTTCATCACTCGGGTCAGCCTCTACCACTAAATAACCGTAAGACTTACTGCCTTTGGTAATCAAACGCCTAAAGGCCACCGCTTCTGGCTCCATCATTTTAATAAACCAATCAGGCGCATCGGGTTTATTAATAAACCCATCAAAATCTTCATGACCTATCAATGGTTGGCCATGCATATCTTCAAACCATGCTCGAATATGTCGAGTATCGCGAACACTATCGACAATCAACGTCAGACGTTCACTAAGATCATTTGAAAAACGTAAGGTGGGCAACGCATTGATTAACAGACCTTTGGCAAGCTGGGTACTAGAGGCCATTTCTGCACCTACAGCTTGGCGTGCGTTATGGACCATAAAATAGCCCGCGGCAACAAAGTTAATCAGCAAAATAATAGTTACAATCACTAATAAGCGAAATTTTAAACTCATAATCATCGGTAAATTTAGATATATAGGCTAGAATTATCGCACATGTTTAGATATCGACCTTTAGGAATCCGTAATGCACACCAATCACGACCTTTTTGAACAAGCCCAACAACATATCCCCGGCGGTGTAAATTCGCCTGTTCGCGCCTTTAATGGTGTAGGTGGTGTTCCGGTTTTCTTTAAACAAGGTAAAGGTGCGTGGTTAACCGATGTCGAAGGCAAACAATATATTGATTATGTCGGTTCGTGGGGACCGATGATCTTAGGTCATGCTCATCCAGAAGTAATCACGGCAGTACAGCAAGCTGCGGCTAATGGTTTGGGGTTTGGCGCTCCCACTGAAATCGAAATCGAAATGGCCAATTTAGTGTGTAAATTAGTGCCCTCGATGGATCTCGTTCGCATGGTCAGCTCAGGTACCGAAGCCACAATGAGTGCTATTCGTTTAGCGCGTGGTTTTACTGGCCGTGACAAAATCATTAAGTTTGAAGGTTGTTACCACGGCCATGCTGATTCTTTATTGGTTAAAGCAGGCTCAGGTGCTCTAACCCTTGGCGTGCCATCTTCAGCGGGTGTGCCCGCATCTTTAGCAGAACATACGCTTACATTGCGCTATAACGATCTAGATTCCGTGCGTGACTGTTTAGCTAACTTAAGTGATGACATTGCCTGCATTATCGTTGAGCCTGTTGCCGGTAATATGAATTGTATTCCACCCGTTCCCAGTTTCTTACAAGGCTTACGTGAGCTTTGTGATCAATATGGTGTGGTATTAATTTTTGATGAAGTGATGACCGGTTTTCGGGTGTCATTAGGCGGTGCACAACAATATTATGATGTGAAACCAGACCTCACCACCTTAGGTAAAGTGGTCGGCGGTGGCCTGCCAGTAGGCGCCTTTGGTGGTAAACGCGAAATTATGGAACATATCGCGCCATTAGGCCCTGTCTACCAAGCCGGTACATTATCGGGCAACCCCGTGGCCATGGCAGCAGGTTTAGCCACACTTAAACTCATCCAAGCACCAGACTTCCATAAACAATTATCAGCCACAGCTAAAGCGTTAGTCACCGGTTTGCAACAACGTGCTGATGCAGCTGACGTTGCCTTGACGACCAACCAAGTCGGCGGCATGTTTGGTGTGTTTTTCACTGATGAAAAACACGTTACGCTTTATGACCAAGTGGCTAACTGTGATCAAGAAAAATTCAAAAAATTCTTCCATGGCATGTTAGATAAAGGTGTTTACCTTGCGCCTTCTGCCTTCGAAGCAGGTTTTGTTTCTGCCGCTCATGGCGCAGATGAAATCAATGCCACGTTAGATGCGGCTGAACAGGTTTTTGCTACTTTATAAGCACTAAGATAATCATTAAACAGGGATAAAGATGAGTACTTTATATTGGCACGACTATGAAACATTTGGCCTCGATCCTCGATATGATCGACCTTCACAGTTTGCCGGTATCCGCACCGATGAAGAGTTAAACATCATCGGTGACCCTTTGATGATTTATTGCAAACCTGCAGGCGACAGTCTGCCTAGTCCACAAGCGTGTTTAGTCACCGGTATTACGCCGCAAGAAGCAGAACAAAAAGGCGTCATTGAGGCTGAGTTTATCCGCCAAATTCATGATGAATTTGCTGAGCCCGGCACCTGCGGTGTCGGGTATAACAGCCTGCGTTTTGATGATGAATTTACCCGTTTTACCTTATACCGTAATTTCTATGATGCTTATGCCCGTGAATGGCAAAATGGTAATTCACGTTGGGATATTATTGATATGGCACGATTAACGCGTGCCCTACGTCCTGAAGGCATTAACTGGCCCGATCGTGAAGATGGCAAACCCAGTTTCCGATTGGAAGCATTAACTGCGGCTAACAATATCGAACATCAAGGTGCACATGATGCTTTAGTCGATGTCTATGCCACCATTGCATTGGCCAAACTGATAAAAACAGCCCAACCAAAACTGTATGACTTTGTATTTGAACATAGGCAAAAAAATGCAGTATCACCATTATTAAATCTGCGTGATCGTACTCCCGTTGTTCATGTATCTCGCATGTATCCTAGCGAATATTGTGGCACGGCTTTAGTGGTGCCTATCGCTAAAGATCCAACTAATAACAATGGCATTATTGTTTACGATCTTCGTCATAGTCCTGAAGCCTTAATTAATGAAGATGCCGACACCTTGCGTACATGGCTGTTTACCCCCACGGCAGAATTGCCAGAAGGAGTCACCAGACCGGCGTTAAAAACATTGCATATTAATAAGTGTCCGGTGGTGGTGCCAGAAAACACCTTAAACGATGCGGCTGCCGAACGCTTGCAGATAGATCGTGAGCTACATTATAAACATCTTGAAATGCTCAATGCTGCTGGCGACCTTAGCCAGAAAATCAATGACATCTTTACCAAGCCTGATTATGAAGCGATTGAGGATCCTGATGCCAGTCTTTATGGTGGTGGTTTTTTCAGTTCAGGTGACAAACGTAAAATGGATTTAATTCGCAGCGCCGAACCTGAACACCTAAAAACATTATCCATTCCCTTTGATGATGATCGCCTGCCAGAAATGTTATTTCGTTATCGAGCTCGTAACTGGCCAGAAAGTTTATCGGATGATGAACAAGAACAATGGCAGCAATATCGCCAGCAACGCTTGATGGATGATGATAACGACAAAATCTTATCGTTTAGTCGATTTTTTGAAACCATCAAACAAGTTAAAACTAAAGACATTGATCAAAAACAACAACAGGTTTTGCTAGATCTTGAAGCTTATGGCCAACAACTTCAAAATGAATTCACTTAATTTATAGTTTTCATCAAAAAACTATCTCTAGTACCAAAGTACTATATACACGTCGTTCGGTTTTAATATATAGTGCGCTTTCTTGAAAAAAGCCACGTTTGGTGTGAGCCAAAACACGGAAAATCACAGGTCTTAAACTTAAGATGGCTGGATTACTTGGGATGATATTTAATTAGTTCAACTAAGGAGTTTAAATTCATGAGAACAATAATGCTTTTTATCGCTAGTCTGCTGTTCACAGTATCTGCAAATGCAGCTGGCGTTAATCTAATAGTCAATGGTTCATTTGAAGACCCTGATATTGCTACCGGATCTTGGAGTGTTCACAATGCTATTACTGGTTGGAATACAATTGGCCCTGGCGTAGAAATTAGAGATAATATTGTAGGTACGGCTTATGATGGTGACCAATTTGTAGAACTTGATTCTCATGGCGGTGTTAATACAAATAGTAGTATTTACCAAACTGTAAATACTGTAGTTGGGCAGTCCTACTTACTATCCTTTGCATATTCGCCACGTATTAATCAGCCAGCTGCAACTAATGGTATCGATGTATTTTGGAATGGATTACAACTTGGCGCCACCATTACGGCTACAGGTGGCGGAAGTCATAATTGGACAATATTTGAATACCTTATCACAGGCGCCATTGGTGCCAATATACTGAAATTTTCAGCCACGGGAACAGATGACTCTTTAGGTGGTAGCCTAGACGCTGTTTCTGTAAGTGCCGTTCC
>NVRG01000040.1 GCA_002400805.1 Gammaproteobacteria bacterium | reverse complement strand
CACATGCTCCCTGTTCCTTTTTGACCAGTTGCTTCGCGCTTTTCTTGGAGTGACACGCTGGAGATAGGCTTGGTCATCGATTGACTTCTTGACGCCATCGATCCAGCCCCAGCACAGCGCCTCAATCACGACCTCGCCCCAAGTCACGCTCGGAATCCCAGTCTTTATCTTGAATATCTTCACCCACAGTTCACTTTCGATAGCGTGATTCACCTTAAGCCACCGGCCAAGATCTTTCGGCGATGCAAAGGTCATGATTCTCGCTGGATCGGGTTCAGGCATAAAACTAGATTCTCTTCGGCATAACGTCTAATTGAGACACCTGCCTTATGTGTCGTTTTTAAATTTCTTGTTAGAGTATATCAGAGCTTCGCCCTATCCATAGCCTTCTAAGAAGACAGCTGCTTCCACATTATAGTCATTGAGTCTTGTTTAGAGCTATGCTCAAAACCGCTTAATATTAGCTAATGCGGACATAACACTCAACTCTCAAGAAGTAGCGCTTTATGCGACTTTCGTTGAGAAGTCGCTTGCTATGAGTTTTATACCTGCCCCTTATTTCTACCATGATTTTTTTCAAAAAAAACTCTTGGAATTTGCGGGGTGTCCATATATGTCCTAGTGTTTGTCTTCAAGATATATAAATGCCTCAATTAGTGCTATCGATGAACTTCGAGGCTCGTACCCCAATTCTGTTCTTGCCTTTGTGATGTCGTACTCCTGCCTTACTCCATAAAATAATTTCACTTGGCTTCTAATCATCTCTGCAGGTTTACCCGTAACGGTAGCCACCAATTCTAAACACCAAGCTACAAAATACAGTAACCATTTTGGTAAAACTGGGGGGAGTTTAGAGTTAGATCCTTCAAATTTAACTACCTCAATTATTTCAGACAGTGATGAAGAGGTACTATTGGCTAATATGTAGCGATTTCCTGACTTACCTTTAATGGCTGAGGCATATATTCCTTTAGCGACATCACGAACATCTACGAAATTAAAGAAGAATTTTGGATTCACCGAAAGACTATTATTCCTTATACTCTCAAGAAACTGCATCGTATCCGTTAAGCGATTTGCGAAAGGACCAACCATTGCTGAGGGAAGTACGCTAACCATCCAAAGTTTATGTTTTTTAGCTAGCTCCCACGCTCTCTTTTCGGATTGTATTTTCGAACTATAGTAAGCATTTGACAGATCATCGTTCCACGAGCTTTCGTTAAGCGGTTCACCATTATGGCCCACCGCTGCGACAGAACTTATATATACAATCTTTTTTACCTTCGCTTCTGCAGCGGCCTCAAGAACGATTTCCGTTCCAGTTACATTTGGCCTGATTATTTCAGCCTCAGGATCTTTTGCCCAATGTTTAAATACTGCGGCAACATGATACAAGACATCTACACCTTTCAGTGCCTTTAACATTGCTTCCTTGTCCTGCATTTCGGTGTAGACAATTTCGCAATCTAAGCCCTTAAACATCTCAATATGGTGCGTATCTCGCACACCAGCGCGCACAGTTTCGCCCCGTTCAAGAAGCTCTCTAACAAGATTGTTTCCCAAGTGCCCGTTGGCACCCGTTACTAAGCACAAATTACTCATTTTTACTCGACCTCTATAATAAGATTACGGTTAAAATGATAAACCCTACCCCTAGGGGAAGAGTCAATCTGTTTTTAGTAAATTATTGCGTATTTGTAAATAAGACCTGAAGTTCTTTTTTCAAGGAAGAAAGTCCAGAATCTATTTCTTTAGCTTTTTGAATTTCCAGTTTTATTTTGGCTCTCTTTTCCTCAATTGCGGCATTAGCAAGATCGAGAGGAAAGCGATTTTCGGCATGCTTGGTTAAAACTAATGGTTCAATTTCGGCCAATGTAAAGCCTAGAGCTTGGGCTCTTTTTATCATAGATATAATTACAACATGATGTTCGTTATAGGTTCTGTACTTTCCAGAGCGAACAATACCTTGTAAAAGACCAATTTCCTCGTAATGATGAATCGCCTTTCTGGAAGCACCAGTTAGCTTAGAAACTTTTCCTATATACATAAATCCGTCATCTATTATTACAGTTTCACTTCTTGGAGCGCATAACGCTTAATTGAGACCCACGTATTTTACTCACTTTGCAAATTAATTGTTAGGCCAGTGTATCAGACATTCATATCCATAAAAAACCACCCTGTTCATATTTTAGACAGACTTTTCCTTTCATCTCAACTGGTCAACGCCACAGAAATTATGTCGATGAAAGGCAGCAAGGTATAAAGAACATAGACTTGACCTGTTGCCAGTAACCAGCTTTTGCTGGGTAACCTGAACTAGAAGAAAACAAGCCAATGCGTTTATTTTTGCTAAATCCATTAGACGCTTTAAACGTGCCAAACACATGATCCCAAATCAAAAGAGCATTGCCGAAATTTTTATTCGCTTCCGATGATAATGTCGAGTGATGCCAGCGATGTGCTTCATTGGTGCTAAAAATGTAATTTGCCCAGCCACTCCTAAAATCAATATTTGAATGCTGAATTAAAACCAATGGTTGGGTCAAAACTAAATAACCAAGAATAGAATCAGGAGAAAAACCTATTAACATGGCTGGAGCAACCCCGACAATTGAGTTAATAAGGTAATTTAAGGGATGGAACCTGAGATTATTTAGGAAATACAACCGCTCGCTACTATGGTGCATTGCATGCAACCACCACAAGGTAGAATGTACATGATGTAACCGATGCGACCAGTATTTTCCAAACTCAATAAGCAAGGTCACTAAAAACACCTGAGTCCAGAAAGGCAGCGAGCTTTCCGTTTGCTCCACATCTAGAAATCTATAGATAGCAAGAATCAACAATGGGAGCAATGCTTTCACAACGGGGTCGACTAAAGCAATAAGCATCACCGCACTACTGAGGTCAGTTTTGAGATCACCTCTATTTTGATTCCAACTTTCACGGAAAGGCATTTCTTTCTCTAAAAGATATGCCGCAATTAACGTTGGAACGGATATTATTAGTACAGCACTTTCTAGGCTAAGCCCTAGKTCAYWTGCAAAAAATAGCATKGCCCCACTCAAATTAACTAGGACGATYACAAAAAAWCGTTTCACCMAGTTTTCCATATGCACCTCAATGTAGTTTWGTTCCATAGYTCCTTATCAACGATCAAACAAAGAACAACAACAAGGTAAACCCTCCTGTAAGGGGAGAGTCAACTACAATCTTGCACAAGGGGTTTTGAACAATTCGGGTCTTTTGTAAGGCAGTCTCGAATATCTTTTGAATATTGTCTTAGGAGRGCTTGTTTTTCTTCRAGAATAGMAATTTCTTTAGTAATTTGAGAGTCTTTTAGACGTATCAGATTTTCTATTTCCCCCCATGAACTAGCACTTTCATTTAACAAAAATACTTCCTTAAATTCGACCAACTTAAAACCGACCTCCTGGGCTTGCTTAATCAGCTTTATGATATTAATCTCACGTTCCGTAAATACTCTATACGATCCTGACCTACCTAAACYAGGCAATAGRCCAATATCATCGTAATGCCTAATGGCCTTTACCGAAGCACCACTTAACTTAGATGCCTCCCCTATAAAAATCATAATTAAATACCAGAAGTAAACCAAATAGAGCCTAACGCATGACATTGAGGCGCGTGTTTTGCATCGTTTCTAAATTAACTGTTAGACAAGTGCACCAAACATTCCCATTAACCTAAAACACACCCATTCAATAATCAATCCCACCAACAAAGCGCTCGCTTATTATCATACAGGCTAGGCAGTACATTCCTTTCATCGCCACTGGTCAATGCAACACTCCTGTTAAATCTCTGCATCATAATCGCGGCATTACATTGCTTACGCGCCCCCCTTAGCGTTGGCTCATGAAAACCACCGCAGGGTCTTTAAACCGGTATTTTATATACCGTAAATCAATGGTCCAAATGCTACCAATAACAATGTTGTTCCCATTACCATCAATGGCAGTAAATATTTCTCATGTCGGTAATAGAAGTTATGCCCTTCTTGAGAGGCCAATATACACTCTTTCTCACCAACTACCTGGCGGGTAAAGATATGACTCAACGCAACCGGTGGGCTTAAATAACCTAACTCCAATGCTACCAGGCAAGTCATCCAGAAGTGGATAGGGTTGATGCCCTGCTGATAAGCAATTGGCGCTATCATTAACGACACCATACCTACCGCTGCCATTGACTCCACAAACATACCAATAAATACGAACATCACCACCAGGGCGCTCATGGTCGCATAGGTGCTATTAAAGTCCGTTAGGAATGTTGCAGATAACATCTTTCCACCCATTCCGGTAATCACCATAAAGGTAGACATTAGCATTAATAATGCGCCGATATGAATCGATGCATCTACCATGGATTTGTTTAACGAGCCCCGTACCGAATCCATCCGCTCTGGATCTTGATAAATCGGTTCCGCTTTACTTATCTTACGCTCGAAGAAAATAACGGCTATCACTAACACGGGCAACATAATCGGTGCCGAAAATTGATCCATATAAGCATCTAGAGTGATTGCATACAGCGCAATCATCACCGCAAACACCAATATATAAGGAATCAGTGATTTAAAGTTGTCGAATGATGGTGACAACGCCTCACTCACTTTTGCAACACGTAACGGCTCCTGTTTTGTTAACAAGGCGTAAAAGAAAAACACCATTACCGTCAGCATAAATACGCGGACACCCCAATAAAAAAGATCATCAGTAACCACTTCTTTATTGAGAATAGATATTATCACCACTAACAAACACGGACGCAGAACAATGCCAGAACTACCACTCATCGCGGTTGTCGCCAGCGCCAACTGACGGCGCGTGCCAACTTTACGTAACTCACGATAGACCACGGTTCCCATCGCCAAGATGATAATGGACGATGCCCCGGTAAAAGCCGTAGGTACAGCCATTACCACAACAGCAACAAAGGCTAACAATTCCGGAGGCAAACGCCAGGGGGTAAACAAACTAAAAACCCGCTCGCCCAGCTGGGTTTGTTTTAACAGCATGCCGCTCCACAGATACAGCGCCACATCTAAATAAGTACCTGCACTCTCAAAAAAAGCACTAAAGTAAATTGCCAGTCCAGGTAAATGTCCTTTTACCCCGTAAGTAATAAAGGCAAAAATCAACATGGTGATTGTATAGAGTGGCACCGTTAGCAATGCGTGCAGCAAGCTGCCGCCCTGTTTCGCATCCTTAGGCATGTTAATCAACTGCAGAAGGCTTACCAACGCCAACACCGTAGAGCCAATTGCCAAACCATTGATTATTTCCAGATTACTCGCCTCGATAGAAGAACCTAAGGTACCCTCTAGAAATTTCCATGCTGAAAACGCTAACGCTGCATTGGCAATTAACTGTAGCGACGTCGAAACCCGATGATCCAATGTTGAATCAACAGGACGAAAGGCAATATGGTGGCGTCGATGAGTAGTAACTGCGGCGGACACAAATAACAATATCACCAGAAAGAACTGTTGCTGCGCAGTGGCATACAGGCTGGCACTAGCAAACTGATGTTCTGCATAGCGAAAAACCTTAACACCTGGTGTTACCATGCTCTGATATTTTTCCGCATAGGCATAAGAAGCAATACATTCTGTTTTTTGGCGCGCCAAGGATATGCGAGCCGATCCTCGGTCAAAGCCCTCATCAAACAAATCAAAGTCATCTGCAGAAGCTGCCGCCTCGGCTTCCATCGTATTTAGGCGTGCCTCGATATCAGGTTCCCTGTTACAGGTAGGTGTTGGCACATCTTCGCGTAAAGCATAATAGTCATCCCAAAGTTGTTCGCCCACCTTGGTTAGCTGTCCGTGTAAACTTTCTCCCGTTCGAGCAAAGATTAAAAATATCAGTAATAACAGTATCACCGTTATCGGCAACCGATCTGTTAATAAGGACACCAACGGAGATTTTGCTTTCACTGACATTTCACTCACAACAACACACCTAAATAAAAACTAATAGACAAAAAACAGAAACAACTCAGATATAAAAAACGGTGGCTTTTAGCCACCGTTATCAATCATTCCTTTTACTCAGCATCCTTAGAGGTACATTCCGAAAGCGTTGCATCGAGCTTACAACGAATCTTGCGCAGCAACGTCAACATCTTAGGGTCATATACTCCCATATCCCTAAAGGCCAAACGGATACGACGAGTTTGAGCATTCAGCTCGCCTTCTTTACCTTCTGGAATCGGTATCCACCATTTTTTTGGAATATTTTCTTCCGCGGCTCGAATAAGCGTCATACTCGACTCAAAATTTCCTGCAAAATATTCACGAGACTTTTGCGCAAAACCTTCTGGCATTTTACTAGCACGCGCGACAAATTGCATATCACCCTGCACCAGTGGCGCAGCCAAAATACCACCATTGGGCTCAAGTCCTTTATACAATTCCATAATATCGTAAACAATGGCTGGACCACCGGTCACATCTATAACACCATTATTAAACTTCTGAAATATGTTCGTCACCGTAGAAGATACTGGTGTCATACCCATGTCGGCAACCATTTGGCGCATCTCAGGCATGCTATCTAAAACGCCCATTTTTTTACCCGCCAGATCCGATACACTTTGAATTGTGCGATCATTAGTAAATAAGTATATCGCACCAATGCTTTGGATACCGACAATTTCAAATTCACCTTGTTTCATGTATTTCGCAGCTTTTGGTGTTGCCAAGGTATCTAACACCAATTTTAAATGCTCATAGGTGGGAATCGAACCTGGAGAACCCAACGTGCCCGTAAACTTATTAAAGTTACGCGCTTGCATACCAGTAACATTCGCCAGATCACAGACACCAGCCTTAAGTTCTTCAGTAACAATTTTCTCGTTCATATAAGACTTAAGTTCTAACTTAACGCCCCAGTTCAGCGCTGCGGCTTGATAATCCAACAACATCTGATGCTCTGGGCCGCCTTCACCCATCATCATAAATGCACACATTGTGACGCTTTTTAGTTCTATGGCCTGTGCGGCACTGGCAAACGCAACGCTTGCGACCATCGCTACGACGGCTTTTTTTGCTTTTAACATAATTCGCATGGTTATTACTCTCTTTTTATTCGTTCTGTCAAAGGACATATAGAAATTTGTTATCCACTAAGCATTGCTCTGTTTCGCGTAATTGCGAGAGCAATACTCGACTTTATTTTTTACAACAATTCATCAATGTCTAAGCCACCGCCAATTCGCTTATCATCCCAAAAGGTGCCTAACTTACCATAGGGTGTGCGCTGGCCTGTAGCTTGCGTCCACATCTTGTCAGAAATCAATTTAATTTGTCGCGTTGACATTTCATCCATCAATTTGTAATCCGGATTGGCTGGAACTTCTTTTTTGCTTTGCATGTGATCACGGATAACTTGCTTGGCTCTCTCTTCATTGCCTTGCATTGCATATAGGGTCACCTGCAATGCATGCACCATGCGCACACCAGAACGTTCACCGACTGCTGCGGCTCTAGCAAGTTTTGTATAACCGACCTCTAATGCCACCTTGTCGCCGCCAGCACCCGCTAACATAATTTCAGTCATCGATAATACGGCGGCAGGTAATCCCCAAAACTCATCGCTGTCTAAACAGGTCATGCCTGACATCACTTTTGCGACAATATCTCCAGGTACTACGCCAGCGCCTAAGTTAAAATCCGCCTGGAAGGCTTGTACACCGAGAAGCAAACCCACCATATAACTCATATTGTCATTCCAATCTGACAACTCTGGACATTCTCCACCCGGCTCACCCCAGGCGCGAACGCCCGCTTGATAACCAAAATACTGACGCTTAGCGGCAACGGCTAACCAGCGTTTTTGCATGGTACGAGCATCTTGAGCAGTTTCAATGTCATTTCTACGCATCGCCCTGATGTAACGCAGCTCTTCTTCTTTGCTTCTCTCATCGGCACACATGCCTGCAGCAAGGCTGAACATAGGAATAAGTGAATCGACATTAGGCCCCATTGGGTAGGTCATGGCAGCAAGGCCTTCGCCCATGCCGCACATAACATCGGTATCTTCCGATGCTAAAAACCAGGGAGTAACGTAGTCGTTACTGAATCCGACCATGCCACTGGCGGCCATGTCTCGGATCATGTGCCCTGAACAGCCACCCAATAGCAGTGAAATTGAAAGCGCTGCCAACGCTAGGAAGTGCCGATTAATGTTCATATAATTTCCTATTATTTATTATTGTCGATGTTAATCACCGCTTGACGAGCTTGCCATCCTACGCCCCAGTATACACAGGCTCTACGGACATACAAAATACCAGATAATTAACCTATTAACTTGTACATAACCCTTCATTTACAAGAAAAGTCAATCTGCTCACTTATCATAAGGAGTAATACACGCTCGGTGCAAATACTGCACACCCCAACAACTGAGTATTATTTGCTCAACATCACTTCTGGACTATTTCTTCGAATAGGTATTTGAAAGTCATTAGCAGTGATGTCAGAATCGCCACCAAGATAAAACGCTAAATCTGGAGCTATCAGCGTGGAAAATTTCTGGCTAGACCCTTGGTTATATATCAGTATTCCCTTCATCTGCGCACTTGTAGGCTGGGGAACAAACTCTCTCGCAATAAAAATGGCGTTCAAACCGCTAGATTTTGTCGGTATACCGCCATATTTAGGTTGGCAGGGTGTCATTCCGCGTTTGGCGGACAAAATTGCTCGCGATACCGTAGATACGATGAGCGACACACTGCTGGATCTTGAAGAGTTATTCGGCAAGCTTGATGCCCAGAGAATTACCGAAGAACTTGAACCCCTCATGCCTGGGTTAATC
>NVRG01000039.1 GCA_002400805.1 Gammaproteobacteria bacterium | reverse complement strand
ATTTGTTTGCAATGGCCTTACCTAATCCACTTGCTGCACCAGTAATTAATATTTTTTTCATGTTTTATTTATTTTCATTTCTAATGAAGCCATGATTTCTTGCATGAACTAATTGAATAATTGGCGAATATTTACGTCCGCGGTTTCTTCATCACTGAACTCTAATAAGCTGTGCGCTTTGAAGTTAAACATTCGAGCGATAAATACATCCGGAAGCTGCTCGATGCGAACATTGTTATTGTTGACACTTTCATTATAAAACTCACGACGGTCGGCAATCTCATTTTCTAAACTGGTGATACGTGCCTGTAGATGTTGAAAGGTTTCATCTGCTTTAAGATCTGGATACGCTTCAGCGACAGCAAACAGACTGCCCAATCCAAGTCGTAATGCCCCTTCTGCCTGACCTAAGGCAGGTATGTCACCCTGTTGTTGAGCACTGGCAACGGATGATCGAGCTTGCATTACTTTTTCGAGTGTTTCCTGCTCAAACTTCATATATTGTCGACAGGTTTCAACTAACTTGGGTAGTTCATCGTGACGTTGTTTAAGCAAGACATCAATATTGGACCACGCCTTACTAACATTATGTTTGAGACTAACGAGATTATTGTAAATTAAGACTATGTAGACTAATGCTGTGGCAATAATACCCCAGAAAATAAAACCAGAAACACTCATCACAGACACTCCTTACTTAAGTTAGCTGCTGTGATTATCCCATATTTCCGTCTCGAGCCCATCTTCTTGAGTCCAAACCAATTGACCGATGATTTTGAACTGTGCAACGGACATCGCACCACGTTTCTTACGTTGACTATCTGGTTTTATAGATAAAGCATGTTCAACATCTTCACTGCTTGCGTGATAAATTTCTATTGCATTATAACCATCATCAAACAATACCAATACAACGTGGTCCCAAGCTTGATCTGGATTGATTTGACCTATGCGAGGATTGGATTTGCTATTCTCAAACAACACGCGGCCCTTGATAAGGATCTTTTCGCCTTTAAGTGCGCCAGTGCCAACAGCATCATAACCGAGCGATGGATCATTCTTTAGCTGCAAACCGAGGGACTTCGCCGCATCGAAGCGTGCAATTTCACCGGTAACAGGTAAAGCCGTACCCGTCGTCTGATGATATTTAGCAGCTAATTGCCGTGTTTCATGCATCAGTTTGTCGATTGAGTAGATATCCATGTCTGCTTCAGCTGACTTGTTCATGACTTATTATCAAATTTCTCAAAAAAAACGGCCTATCCGATATATCGGACAGACCGCTTAAAACTTTGATGCTCTGAGAACATTCAATGAAAATTAACATAGCATTCAGTGTGTTTTTATTTTTTTGCGTCTAAAGCTCTTTGGTAGTACTTATGAACCAATTTTTCTTGGTTTTCTAATAAGTAATCAATGCTTGGCTCATTTGACATTGCTTTTTCAATCGCTTTACGAGTCGCTTCACGATGAATATTGAATAATGCTTCGTGATCTAAATCTTCAACTTTTTCGACGCCAGGGCTTAACCATACAGACACGATGATACCTAAGTCATTTGCTTTGTCTTTAGGGATAGTACCGTTACGAACAGCATCTAATACGCCGTTAGAAATCGCGCCTTGAACTGTGCCCATTAAGATAGATGTATAAGCATTATCTTTAACAGTTACTTTACTAACCATGATTGTTGCTGGTTTAACCATCATGTCTGTGTTCATTAACGCTAAAACACGAGTATGGCCTTTAACTTGGTCGCCAAGTAGGTTGGCAAATGCAGTACCAAAAGGACCATCTAATTCGCCGATGATTACTTCAGGTTCAGCAGCTGTAAATGGAGGGCCACCGGCTAAAAGACATTCACCAACACGCATACCAATAATTTTATCACTCATAGTGAGTATTCTCCGATTAGTTTTACAAAAGATACGCTGATTATCCTTGTCTTAAAACAATGTCGCAACCATAGTAGACTTTATAGGTCATATTATAGTCGTTATGATCGTGGTTAACCTTATTTGGAATCCCTGAAATGTCAGAAGTTAAAACACCATATGAACGCATTGGTGGTGAAGAAGCCGTACGTCGTTTATGTAATACCTTTTATCAAATTATGTCTGATACGCCGCAAACACAATTAATTCGTGAGCTGCATCCTGACAATCTTCAAATCAGTGAAGACAAACTTTTTATGTTTCTATCGGGCTGGCTAGGTGGGCCACCTTTGTTTACCGATAAATTTGGTCATCCTCGCTTACGTTCGCGCCATATGCCTTTTGCTATCAATATCGAAGAACGTGATCAATGGTTGTATTGTATGGCGCAGGCATTAAAAATCATGGACATTGAAGCCACCTTTGCAGAACAATTAATGGCTAGCTTTGTACAAACAGCCGACTTTATGCGTAATCAACCGGAATAAATATGAATATTGGTGCTGTGATTATTGGCGATGAGATTCTCAGTGGAAAACGTCAAGATAAACACTTTAGTCATATCCAAGAAGTGTTAGCACAACGCGGTTTAGAATTAAGTTGGACAGTTATTGTTGGTGATGAACCCGATCAGCTAGAGCGATTTTTAAGGTTTACCATGGCAACTGACGATTTAGTCTTTAGTTTTGGTGGCATTGGTGCGACACCAGATGATCGCACCCGCCAAACTGCCGCACGAGTTGCTGGCGTGGAATTATTACCCCACCAAGAAGCTATTGCTGAAATTGAAGCTAAATTTGGAAAATCAACAAATCCAAAACGCTTGTTAATGGCTGAGTTGCCTGTTGGTAGTCGAATCATTCCTAATCCTGTGAATCGTGTGCCAGGATTTTCATTCAATCATCATCACTTTATGCCCGGTTTCCCTGAAATGTCATGGCCCATGCTCGAGTGGGTACTAGACTCACTTTATCCCGAGTTAAAAGACCTGGCTCCTGCCAGTGAGCAAACTATCTATATAACAAATAGTCGTGAATCAGACTTGCTGGACATAATGACAAAAATTGTCACCGATTACCCACAACTCAAGCTTTCCAGCTTGCCTCGCTTGGGCAATACACCTTGTATCGAGCTTAGCCTTCGAGGCAATCATCTTGATGTTGAACAGGCCATGACGGAACTACAATCAACGATCAATGGCTTAGGAATAACGTGGACATCTCAGCCCATTGTTAACCAGTGAAACCAGATTGGCAGTGTGGCCAAGCTGCATACCGTCGTTAATGTCACTGCTGCTGCATATAACTCACTATCAAGTTGATAACGTTCACAGATAATAATGCCAAATATCATTGTCGGCATGGCGGCAATTAACACCGATGCAGTGGCAAACKGCTCATTCAAACTCATGAGTTGACTGACTAAATACACACTAGTTGGTACGACAAATAAYGTAATTAACATSACSGGTAATARTAAATGCAACAAGTTRATTCGAAGTGCATCCCAGCGAATGCTCATTCCTAATGCAATCAACATCAAKGGCACTACTCCTCCGGCTAATACCGATAAGCCCGAATGAATAAGCTCCGGTTGGTCAACGCCGGCAAAGTTTAAGGTGATGGCTATGCTCACAGCCCATAAAGGCGGTACTTTTAATAACTCCTTGAGAGGATGCATCTCCACGGTTTGGCTGCCGTAATGTCTCGCGAGCAGTATGCCTAAACTTAATAAAATAGGCGTGCAGGCAAATAGATCATATTGCAAGACCATTGAATTAGACCATGGCCCTAAAACTTGATCTAGCACAGGAAGTCCTAGGTAGGTGGCATTAGGAAATGTTGCGGCTAACAATAATGCGCCGGTTTGTTTTTTTGTGGTTTTCAATAATCGAGCGATTAACCACATCAACGATACACCGGTAATTAAACCGCAGACAGCTAGAAATGATATTTGGAGTGAGGAACTATCTAATGATGCTCGCCAAATCACATCTAAGACCATGGCTGGCAGCAAGATATAAAACACCAAATCGGTTAAAGCACGACGGTGTGATGATGTGGGAATATGTTGTGGTGCATAGGATCGCCACAAAGTGCCACAGGCGATCAATAACGACATTTGAGCTAAAACAAACAACATTCCGAATATCCAACTAAATAGTGATTGGCGAGAGTAATGTGTACTAACGTGTACAGGCCATAGATTATATAAATATCACACCAGTAAATATATAAAGGCTTTTTTATACTGATATAAAGTTTTATTTATCTTGCTTAAACAATAGCCAATAAGGCCAGTTTGTTAAACTACCACTTGCCTGTTGATTTAACAGCCGGTATGGTTACATCAATAAGCTATAAATTGATTTAAAATCAAGCTATTTAGCCATCACTTATTATGTTATTCATTAAATATTTATTGAGTTATACCGCAGCAACGGGGAAAGCAATATGTCATTGTCAAAACAATTATTAATCCTAATTAGCTTTATCTTTTTTATCGTTTTCTCGGTTAGTTTTTTATTAAGCGTAGATAACATCAAAAGCTACTTAGAAGTTGAATCAGAAATTCATGTGCAAGATACGGCCACGTCGCTTGGTTTGTCTTTAAGCCCTCATATGGTAGATGAACAGGATCCCATTTTAAGAACAATGATGAATGCCATTTTTGATACCGGTTATTACAAAGAAATGCGGCTAGTCAATGTTGATGGTGATGACTTAATTAAACTGACCAATCCAGCACAAATTGAGGGTGTGCCGAGTTGGTTATTAACACTGGTGCCGATGAAAACAGCCACAGCAGTATCAGAAATAAGCTCAGGCTGGAGTATTTCTGGCACGCTATATGTGAGCAGTAACCCAGGCTATGGTTACTTAAAACTCTATCAACAAGGTAAAGCGACACTTACCTATTCTTTGCTTTTGTTTTTCTGTGCTGTTGTTTTATTGGTTTTTGCTCTACGAATGACCTTGCGATCATTAAAAGATATTGAAAAACAAGCCACTGAAATCTCTTCAGGTCAATTTACTATTATCAAAAAATTGCCTTGGACCTTAGAAGTAAGAAATGTGGCCAAGTCGATGAATAGCATGTCAGACAAAATTGGCGGCATGATCTCTCGCTTAAACGGTAAATTAGAATCCTTAAGCGATAATCTGAAACGCGACCCACTTACCGGACTGTTTAATCAATCCACCTTTGATGATGATTTCAAACATAGCTTAGCCGGTGGTGACTCGGGTTATGCTGCCTTTATCAAGATTGATGAATTGGCTAAAATTGCCAAAGATCAAGGGAATCAATCTGTCAACCAACTGCTAATTGAATTTGCCACCCTATTAAACTCAATAGAACTAAATGGCATGACGACTTATCGCTTATATGGCTCAGAGTTTGCCCTGCTTTGCCCTAAGATAGAACAAAAAGAGCTTACCGGACTGGCAAACAAGCTTCAAAATGCCATTAGTGAACTGGCAAGTTCGTACAGTATTGATGATCTCGTCCATATTGGTATTGCTCGTTATGATCGCACCAGTGAATTTAACAAATTAATGCCTGCATTGCTTGAAGCTTATGAGCAAGCTAAGAACATTGGAAACAATGCTTATTTTGTTAAGGAAGATATTGATAGTTCAATGACGGATCTAGAATGGAAGGCCGCTATTCTTTCTAGCATTGAAAATAATACACCTGAAATCACCTTCACCGCACAAGCCTATAATTTCAAAGGTAAAAAGGAAGTGAAAGTGATGGAAGAAGCCTTCACTGTTGTCAAAGATCACCAGGGCACTAGTTTATCGATCGGAACGTTCTTCTCCATGGCACAAGAATTTGATCTAGTTGAAGAAATGGATAAATGCATCGTCAATAAGATCATCAGCTTAATGGAAGAGACAAAACATACGACCCCCGTCACTATTAACTTATCAATGGTATCGGTATCTTCCGTCGACTTTAAATCATGGCTGCAAGCGCGTTTGGCAACTAGTACACTTAAACACGAATTACTGGCTTTCAGCGTGACAGCCTACTCCGCGGCTAAAGATCTCACTGCCTTTGCTAACTTTAGTGTTTTTGTGAAGTCCTTCGGCGCAACAACTTTATTAAAGCGCTATTCTTCCGACATCATTGCTGTCGATATGTTGAAAGACTTACACATTGACTATGTACGTTTGGCTAGAGACTTAACCTCTGATATTCGTGGTAACGCAAGCAAACCTGACTTCCTAGAATTAATGCAAGAAGTCTCAAGTTTATTAGATATTAAAGTATTGGCCGAGGGTGTGACGGCAGATGACGACTTTAAAGCAGTGAAAAAAATAGGATTATTTGGCATCAGTAGATAACAATAAAGCTTTTTAAATGATCGAATTGGCTTATAAGAAATACCTAACAAGCATCGTTGTCACTGCCTGCTTAGCTATGGCTTGGCCGTTATTAGCTGAACTGGACATTACCGAAGAGCTGCTTAGCCGAATTGAACAAAAACACAATAAATATGCTCGTGAACGCGTAGTAAATTGGCAAAACCTTATTTCTGAAGCCCGAAATCTCTCTGATCAAGAGAAGTTACGGACAGTAAATGAGTTTTTTAATTCAAATGTGCAATTTATTAGCGACCTAGCCTTATGGGGAAAAGACGATTATTGGGCAACACCCATAGAAATGTTGTCGATTGGTGCCGGTGATTGTGAAGATTACTCCATTGCTAAGTACTTCACATTAAAACAATTAGGGGTTGATGAAGCGAAACTACGGTTAACCTATGTTAAAGCGGTTGAAATTGGTCAAGCACATATGGTGCTTACTTATTTTGAGCATAGACGTGCCGTGCCTTTGGTCTTGGATAATTTGATCACCGAAATCAAACCCGCCACTCAACGTCCTGATTTGATTCCTGTTTACAGCTTTAACGGTACGGGATTATGGTTAGCAAAAGCACGAGGTGAAGGTCAGCGTGTCGGTGATTCTTCTCGTTTGTCTTTATGGGAAGATCTAGAAAAGCGTATGAGTAGATATTAGGCGTTCATGTTTATCATTGCTAGAGGGGAAAAGAGCGCTAGCCTGCTAGGTTGATTGTAAAGATCACAACTGGATGCCTAGCGATTGATTAACTGCTGATATTGCATGTTTAATACTCACCTGCAATGAGACTTTTCGGTTATGGGCATCATTTGTGAGCATCTGGCTACGCAATAGACTAACCAGATCTATTTCGCCTAAATCAAAAGCCCGCTGTTGTAATAACAGATACTGTTGCCCCGTCTTTTCTTGTTCGATCACTAACTCAAGTTGTTGTTGTTTTGCTTGTAATTGGTGACGTTGACGTAACAGCTCAGCTTGTAATTCACGCTCTAATTGCAGACGTTCAATATCGGCATCAGCCAAGCTGGCTGCCGCTAGCGCTATATTGGAACCTCGATAAACAGCATCGTCTAAAGCAAAGCTAATGCCGACACCAACACTATGCGTAAAACTTTCATCATGGCCACCTCGTTCACGGCGTATACCGACTGATAAGTTAGGATTGATTGCCCCATCAAAACGTGCCAGTTCTTGCTTGGTTCGTAAGGTGGCAATTTTTTGATCCAGTAATGCCAAATACGGGTGTTGTTGATCAATAGTCGTTTGAGGCGATAAGGTTTCTTCAACAATCGCTGGCAATGTATTTTCGCCGGTCTGGTTTTGATAGCGTGCTAAGGCCAAATCTAAGTCTGATTGGGCTTGTAGGTAACGGCTCTGCATTTCTAGCGCATGACTGTGTGCTAGTAACGCTTCCGTGCCCGCCAAGTCACCCGCTTTTACGCGTGAGATAACATTATGTTCTAATTCTTGTGCTGACTGCCATGTTTGCCATGAGTGCGTAACATCAGTTTCAGCTATGACTACCGGCCAAAGTACCGCTCGTACTTTGGCTGAAGCATCTAATAATAAACGTTGTTGATAGGCTGGCAGCTCAGCAGATAATGTGTGTGACAATGCCAATTGTTGCTGTTTTTGTCCCGGTAACCAGAGCGGTAAATCAACACTACCTTGCCATTCTTGATAACCATCGCTGCTACCAATAACATCATTGTAATGTTCTAGGTTGATACTGGCAGTAGCAGCAAAGCTGGCATTGGCAAATTTGGTGTTGGCATCAATTTGCTGTTGCTGAGCACGTTCTCTTTGACGTGGTAAATAACGCGCATAAACATTTTTCACCAACGATGACATGGTCATCGATGATGAACGTTCGAATACCATTGTTTCAGCAAAGGTAAATGGTGACAGAACTAGGCCTGTTACAACAAATACGCAGGCTAGTTTATTGCGAAACATCATGTTGACTTACCTTCTTGTACCTAATCAAACTAAAATAAAAAGCTACCATAGCAGTTTCTGAGTCGTGACTAAATGCAGAGTTAAATCACACCGCAAGTTTTACTGAACTCGAACCTAGACGATTAGCGATACTTTCATGCACTGACAATAAGGCAGGAACAACCAATAACACCAGAAACGTCGAAAACATCAGACCAAATGAAATGGATACCGCCATGGGAATTAAAAATTGAGCTTGCATCGAGGTTTCAAACAGTAAAGGTGTCAAGCCACCTATTGTAGTTAAAGACGTTAATAACACCGCTCTCAAACGTTGCGTTGCTGCATTAATGATCGCCTGTGATGTTTCCACTCCTGCTTCGCGCTGATGTTTAAAGAAGGTCACCAATATAATGGAATCATTCACTACGATTCCGGAAAGGCCAAAAATACCGAATAAAGACAAAATAGTGAGATCAATACCCATCAACAGATGGCCAGTTAACGCTCCTATTAGACCAAAGGGAATGGCAGCCATTACTACCAGTGGCCAACCATAGGAGGAAAACACCCAAGCTAGAATTAAATAAATCAGTCCAAAGGCTAAAAGGACACCTTGCTTCATATCACCAATGGTTTCACCTTGCTCTTCAGCTTTACCTTCAAAGGCGACATGAACGCCATAACGTGCGATTAAATCTGGCAGGGTGTTCTCTTCTAGAGTGGCAATAATATCATTGCTATTATTCACAGCAGCATCCACAGTCGCTGTAATATGAATTGCTAATTTGCTATCGGTATGGCGCAAGACATCAAAACCACGACGGGATTCAAACTCCACCACACTTGATAAGGGCGCACTGCCACCTTGTGGTAGACGCACCATAA
>NVRG01000038.1 GCA_002400805.1 Gammaproteobacteria bacterium | reverse complement strand
AGTATGGCGCTCGGTGCTGACGCGATCGACAATACATTCGATAGCCGAGTTAAGTAATTCAACGATTAAGATAAAGACGATGCTTGCGATCATGGCAAGCCGTTCTATGGCACTCACATCGAGATAAAAGCTGGCAGCAGCGAGAATGAGTAATAAGATCAACTCTTGTCGAAAAGCCGCTTCGTTCACTAAAGCAGAACGCAGGCCTTGCCATGAATATTGGCAGGCATAGAACAAGCGCATAATTCCCTGATTTTTTTTCATTTAAATGAGTTCCGTTTTTGGTTTGTATATTTAGTGGAGGGAAAGCAATAGTACATATCTTATAACGTAGATTACAGCAGTCGTAAAACTAAGGAACTTTAACAATAACAAGCCGTTAATATTCTAGCGTGTTAAAATCAGCGATCAGTATTTTTAGGTTTTTATCAGTTTATGAATTACCAAGATCATTATGATGTCATTGTTGTTGGTGGCGGCCATGCAGGAACAGAGGCCGCATTAGCATCTGCACGCCAGGGTGTCAGAACCCTATTGCTGACCCAAAACATCGAAACATTGGGTCAAATGAGCTGTAATCCTGCGATTGGAGGCATCGGGAAAGGTCATCTGGTTAAAGAGATTGATGCGCTGGGTGGTATTATGGCTCAAGCTGCTGATCGTGGCGGTATTCAATTTCGTATTTTAAATTCCAGCAAAGGTCCTGCGGTTCGAGCAACACGTGCACAAGCGGATCGGGTGCGTTATAAAGCGGCTGTGCGAGCAGCGTTGGAATCACAAGAAAATCTCTATTTGTTCCAGCAAACAGTTGATGACTTGGTTGTTGAAAATGATCGTGTTGTTGGTGTGGTGACCCAGGTTGGTTTACGTTTCTCCGCTAAAACAGTGGTATTGACGGTAGGCACTTTCCTCGGCGGTCTAATTCATATTGGCATGGAAAACCATCAAGGTGGTCGCGCGGGTGATCCGGCATCTATTGCATTAGCGCAGCGACTGCGCGCATTGCCATTTCGAGTTGATCGCTTAAAAACAGGCACGCCACCACGCATCGCTACAAATAGTATCGATTTTTCTATATTGACGGAACAGCCGGGCGATACACCCACACCGGTGTTCTCCTTTTTGGGTAAACGTTCAGATCATCCTGATCAGATTTCTTGTTATATCACCCATACTAATGAGAAAACCCATGAGGTGATTAGGAATAATCTTGATCGTTCACCGATGTACAGTGGTGAAATTGAAGGCATTGGCCCCCGTTATTGCCCGTCGATTGAAGATAAGGTGGTCCGGTTTGCTGATCGAAACTCTCACCAAATATTTTTAGAACCGGAAGGTTTGAATTGTGGTGAAGTTTATCCAAACGGCATCTCAACTAGCTTGCCTTTTGATGTGCAGTATCAGATTGTTCGCTCAATGAAGGGGCTAGAAAATGCGCATATTACTCGACCGGGTTATGCCATTGAATACGACTATTTTGACCCTCGAGATTTAAACCCGTGGTTAGAAACCAAACATATGGCGGGATTGTTTTTTGCTGGCCAAATCAATGGCACAACCGGTTATGAAGAAGCGGCTGCTCAAGGCTTGATTGCTGGATTAAATGCCGGTCTACAAGTACGTGAGTTAGAGCAATGGTGTCCACGTCGTGACGAAGCCTATATTGGCGTGATGATCGATGACCTGATTACTTCAGGTACCCAAGAGCCTTACCGCATGTTTACCAGTCGTGCCGAGTATCGTTTGTTATTACGTGAAGATAATGCCGATATGCGCTTAACACCTAAAGGCCGTGAATTGGGCCTGGTTGATGACGAACGCTGGTCAGTTTTTGCTGGTAAACGAGAGGCTGTCGTTAAAGAAACAGCGCGTTTGGAGGCCTATAAGTTTAGCCCTGAAAAAATAGATCAAACACTGGCGGAGCAAGTTTTAGGTGAACCGTTAAATAAAGTAAGTTCGGCATTAGATTTGTTGCGTCGGCCAACGGTTGATTATGCTGGTTTACTTACCTTATTGGCAGAAGAACGTCAGGTGGCGGAAGATGTGGCGGAACAAGTCGTTATTAAGACTAAATATGCCGGTTATATTAATCGCCAACAGAACGAAATTGATCGCTTGAAGCGCAATGAAAATACCCTATTGCCGGAGGATCTGGATTATGAAGTTGTGCGGGGCCTATCTAATGAAGTGCGTGAAAAGCTACAGCGAACACGGCCAAATAGCCTAGGCCAAGCGGGACGCATCTCCGGAGTGACACCCGCAGCCATCTCCTTATTATTAGTCCATTTAAAACGTGGCAATCTAAATGAAAATGGTAAATCAAGCAAAGCGAGTTAATGAAAGAGATGTTGCAACAACTACAGCAGGGATGTGAGACCTTAGGTCTAGACGTTTCAGATGAAAAACTGGCTAAGCTCATTGCCTATGTACAACTATTAGCCAAGTGGAATAAAGCCTTTAATTTGACTTCGGTGAGAGATCCGCAGGAAATGATCAGTCGCCATATTTTAGATAGTCTGGCTATACAGCCCTACTTATCGGGTGTTTCATTATTAGATGTAGGAACGGGAGCGGGCTTGCCGGGCATACCTCTGGCTATTGTTAAGCCGGAGATGACGATCACCTTATTAGACAGTAACTCTAAAAAGACGCGTTTTTTACAGCAAGCGAAAGCAGAGTTGGCGTTGGAAAATGTAACCGTGATTCATTCCCGCGTTGAGCAAGCTGATTTGCCCAAGTTTGATCTGGTAACCGCACGTGCATTCTCAACCATTGACGACATTATTGATTTAGCTGGCCGACACTGCGATGATGCAGGCTGTTTGGTATTAATGAAAGGCGTCTATCCGGAGGAGGAATTGCAGGCAGTCACTGATGGCTTTAGCTTGCAAGACGTAGTGTCACTGGATGTCCCGGGTTGTGACGGACAAAGACATTTGGTGCGACTGATTAAAAGTTAAAGGCTGAGTGAATGGGCAATATTTTCGCGGTTACAAATCAAAAAGGTGGGGTAGGTAAAACTACGACAACAGTAAATTTGGCAGCATCTTTGGCCGCAATCGGCAAAAAGGTTTTGCTTATTGATCTTGATCCGCAAGGCAATGCCACCACCGGTTGTGGTGTGGATAAAGAAACACTGAAAATCAGCAGCTATGACGTCATTATGACGCAAGCTAAGGCAATTGATGCCATCGTTAAACCTGATGATTTGTCTTTTTCGGTCATGCCAACTAACGCTGATTTAACCGCAGCTGAAGTGCAGTTATTAGATGTTAAGTTACGTGAACATCGTCTACGCATAGCGTTAGAATCAACCCGTGAAAAATACGACTACATATTGATCGATTGTCCGCCATCATTAAATATGTTGACGGTGAATGCCTTAGTGGCAGCGAAAGGCGTGATTATTCCAATTCAATGTGAATATTATGCCTTGGAAGGATTGTCGTCATTATTAAAAACGGTAGAACGCGTTAAACAGCGAGCCAATCCAGCTCTAGAAGTGACAGGATTGATTCGCACTATGTTTGATGCCCGCAATAATTTGGCCAATCAGGTATCACGCCAGCTTATTACTCACTTTAGCGACAAAGTATTTCACTCGATTATTCCAAGAAATGTGCGTCTAGCGGAAGCGCCTAGCCATGGCATGCCGGTAATCGATTATGATAGGTCATCACGAGGCTCGGTGGCCTATATGGCTTTAGCGAGCGAATTTATGCGAAAGCAAAACAAAAGTAATAAGCAATAACTGAGCAGGTATTTCGATGGCAATCAAAAAAAGAGGGTTAGGTAGAGGGCTGGATGTATTGTTGACCGACGTTCAACATGATGACGAAAGCTTGGATGATAGCCTGCAATATTTCCCACTGGATATGATTCAGCCGGGAAAATATCAACCCCGGGTTGATATGTCACAAGAATCATTAGAGGAATTGGCTGACTCGATTAGGGCTCAGGGCTTAGTGCAACCGATAGTGGTTCGGCCAGTTAATGGCGGCCATTATGAAATCATTGCTGGCGAACGTCGTTGGCGCGCTTGCAAAATCGCGGGACTTGATACGGTGGCAGCATTAGTGCGAGACGTGTCGGATCGCAGTGCGATTGCGATGGCCTTAATTGAAAATATCCAGCGGGAGGATTTAAACCCGATGGAAGAGGCCAATGCCTTACATCGATTGCGTGAAGAATTTTCAATGACACACCAAGAAGCCGCCGAAGCCGTAGGGCGTTCACGTGCAGCTGTTTCAAATTTATTACGATTACGTAATTTAAATGATGAAGTGAAACGATTAGTTGAAAATTGTGACTTAGAAATGGGGCATGCACGGGCATTACTGGCCTTAGAAGGCGAACAACAATCTGAAATTGCCAATCATATCGTTGAAAAAGGCTTATCGGTACGTGAAACAGAACAGCTGATTAGACGGTTGTTAAAGCCAGAAAGTGAAAAGCCGCAGAAGTCGGCAGAAGTACTAGCAGAACTTGATCAAGTCGAAAGCTTGATTAAAGAAAAGTTGGGTGAGGGTTTTACAGTTAAACATTCAGCCAGTGGGAAAGGCCGACTGATGATTGATTACCGCAATGTTGACGATCTCAAAAAGCTGGTGAAAAGGTTAAAGTAAGTTAGTAACGAAGTCATAAGACTTACTTATGAATAAAATCAGAATATTTGAGTTCTATTTATAAGATAGATCTTCTACACTGCTCGCAGATAAACAAGCCCCCCAGCATTTAAAGAAAAGTTAAGCTAATAAAAAGTATGCATTTTTGCAACACCGGATAGCGCTAGTAAGCACTCGAAGGCCAACTAAGCAATAATTTTCATTGACCTGTTAAAGTCTTGGTCTATATAATGCCGGGGTTTTATTAAGACAAATTTAAACCCAGCGGATTGCGATGGACCGTCGAATTAGAGTTCAACCAATAAACCATCTTTTGAAGATGCAGGTTGTAGTGCTGGTACTAATAGTTTTGTTTTTCCTTTGGTGGCAAGGTGAGAGTGCTGCGTTGGCTGGCTGTTTTGGCGCTAGTATCGCAATAGCTAATACTTTGTTGCAAAGGTGGCATTTGATTTCGGCCGCTAAACAGGCGAAATCTGATGCTGGTATGAATTTACGCAAAGCATATCGGTGTGTCGCAGAACGATGGTTGTTAACCATTGTAATGTTTGTAGTCGGATTTGCAGTATTGGCTTTTTTGCCGCTGCCATTATTGACTGGATTCATTGTGACWCARCTTGCTTTGTTATTTGGAAACACGAATTGAKCTTGAGACCRAAAAATGGCTAGYGAAACGATTACTTCTACAGAATATATCAGGCATCACCTGCAAAACCTGACTTTTGGTCAGCATCACGATGGTTCGTGGGGCTTGGCACATGATGCACAGGAAGCTGCAGATATGGGTTTTTGGGCAATCAATGTCGACAGCATGGGCATGACGATTCTGCTAGGTGCTTTGTTAATGTGGTTTTTCCACCGCGTAGCAAAAAAAGTACAAGCCGGTGTGCCGTCAGGCGCGCAGAACTTTGCCGAATGGGTGATTGATTTTATCAATGACAGTGTTCGTGGTTCGTTTTCAGGCAGAAATCCACTGATCGCGCCCTTAGCCTTCACCATTTTTCTCTGGATATTTTTGATGAACTTGATGGACTTGTTGCCCATCGATTTAGTGCCTGAAATTGCTAAGTTTATCGGTGCACATGTGTTTGGCATGGATCCCCATGCAGTATTTTTCAAAGTTGTACCATCAACCGATCCAAACGTCACCTTCGGAATGGCATTTGGCGTCTTCGCCTTAATATTGTTTTACAGCATAAAAATGAAAGGTTTAGGCGGTTTTGTTGGCGAGTTGACCTTACAACCATTCGGAAAATGGGCGATGCCCGCTAACTTCCTCTTGGAAGGGGTCAACCTTATTTCTAAACCTATTTCACTGGCATTACGGTTGTTCGGCAACATGTATGCAGGGGAAATGATTTTCATCCTGATTGCAATCATGTTCAGTGCCGGTGCTGTGATGGCGTCACTTGGTGCAGTATTGCAAGTTGGGTGGGCAATTTTCCATATCTTAATTATTACCTTGCAAGCGTTCATTTTTATGACCTTGACGATTGTATATTTAGATATGGCCCATCAAGAACATCACTAGAATTATTGTTACAAAATTTTTACCTTAATTTATCTTGTAGGAGAAAAACATGGAATCAGCATTACTATATATAGCAGGCGCAATAATGATGGGCTTAGGCGCATTGGGTGCAGCTGTTGGTATCGGTATTTTGGGCGGTCGCTTTTTGGAAGGTGCAGCACGTCAACCTGAATTGATCCCAATGCTTCGCACACAGTTCTTCATTGTTATGGGTCTGGTTGATGCTGTACCGATGATTGCTGTTGGTTTAGCAATGTACATTCTGTTTGCGGTTGCATAAGAATAGTCACTTTTTCTAAGACTATTTTGCAATAAACATAGAGGTACAAACATGAATCTTAATGCAACAATTTTAGGCCAAATGATAGCGTTCGCGTTATTTGTTGCCTTTTGCATGAAGTATGTCTGGCCACCGATTATGGCTGCACTGGAAGAACGCAATAAAAAAATTGCGGATGGCCTAGCAGCAGCAGAGCGCGGTAGACATGAGCAAGAGTTAGCCGAAAAACGTGCACTACAACTTATTCACGAAGCGAAAGATCAAGCGAATGAAATTATTTCACAAGCTCAGCGTCGTGGTAATGAGATTGTGGATGAGTCGAAAGACAATGCACACGTTGAAGGTGACCGTATTTTGACTTCTGCAAAAGCAGAAATTGAACAAGAAGCGAATCGTGCTAAAGACGAGCTTCGGTTACAAGTAGGCAGTGTTGCCTTGGCTGGTGCGGCAAAAATTCTTAGCCGTGAGATTGATGACAAGGCGCATACCGATTTGTTAGAAGAATTGGTTGGCCGGATCTAGAGGATTTTAGGATGGCTGAAGCAATTACCATCGCTCGTCCATATGCAAATGCAGCATTTGCAATTGCACAAGAGAAAAACGAGTTGAAGGCATGGTCTGACTTACTTGCGGTCTTATCGCAATGTGTAGCAGACCCAAAAATGCAATCCATAATTACTAGCCCAGCAGTAAGTGATGAGCAGGTAATCAGTGTGTTTGCTGATATCGCAGGAGAGATGAGCGGCGATGCTCAGAACTTCTTAGCGTTATTGGCTGAAAGTAATCGTCTGCAGTTGTTAGCGGAAATTGCGGTAATTTTTGAACAATTACGCGAAGAAGCAGAGCAAGTGATGACCGCTGATGTAACATCAGCACGGGCATTGACAGCAGAACAAGAAAAAAACATCTCAGTGGCATTGAAAAAACGCCTAGGTAGAGATGTGACATTGAACGTTGATGTCGATGAAAGCTTGTTAGGTGGTGCGATTATTCGAGCTGGTGATCTGGTTATTGATGGATCTGCCCTGGGTAAACTGAATAGACTGGCCAACGCTATTACATAGCGGCCTGTTATAGAGGAAACATAGATGCAACTGAATTCAGCAGAAATCAGTGACCTGATCAAAAAACGAATTGAGAATTTTGATGGGTCAACTGAAGCACGCACAGAAGGTACTGTTGTCAGTGTAACTGATGGTATCGTTCGTATTCATGGTCTAGCCGATGTTATGGCAGGGGAAATGCTTGAATTCCCTGGCAATACGTTTGGTATGGCTTTAAACCTTGAGCGTGATTCTGTCGGTGCGGTGGTATTAGGTCCATACCAGCACATCACAGAAGGCGACAGTGTTAAATGTACGGGTCGTATTTTGGAAGTACCTGTTGGTGAAGGTCTATTGGGTCGCGTTGTCGATTCATTAGGTAATCCCATTGATGGCAAAGGCGATATCGTCAGCCAGGGTACATCCCCAATTGAAAAAGTCGCCCCGGGCGTAATTGCTCGTCAATCAGTCGATGAACCACTTCAAACTGGTTTGAAAGCTGTTGATGCGATGATTCCTGTAGGCCGTGGTCAACGTGAGTTAATCATTGGTGACCGTCAAACGGGTAAAACAGCAATCGCCATTGATGCCATCATCAATCAAAAAGGTACAGGTGTTAAATGTATCTACGTTGCGATTGGTCAAAAAGCCTCTTCTATTGCCAACGTTGTGCGTAAATTAGAAGAACATGGCGCTTTGGAGTACACCACGATTGTTGCAGCTGCTGCATCTGATTCTGCTGCATTACAATTTATTGCACCTTATGCGGGTTGTTCGATGGGTGAATACTTCCGTGATAAAGGTGAAGACGCACTGATTGTCTATGATGATTTGACCAAGCAAGCTTGGGCGTACCGTCAGATATCATTATTGCTACGTCGTCCACCTGGTCGTGAAGCGTATCCTGGTGATGTTTTCTACATTCACTCTCGTTTATTAGAACGTGCTGCACGTGTTAATGCTGATTACGTTGAAAAAATGACGGATGGTGCAGTGAAAGGCAAAACAGGTTCATTAACTGCTCTGCCTATCATTGAAACACAAGAAGGTGACGTATCTGCGTTCGTACCAACAAACGTAATCTCGATTACAGATGGTCAGATCTTCTTAGAAACTGATTTGTTTAACGCTGGTATTCGTCCTGCGATTAACGCTGGTTTATCGGTGTCACGTGTAGGTGGTGCKGCTCAAACTAAGATCGTTAAGAAGTTGGGYGGYGGTACTCGTCTTGATTTGGCGCAATAYCGKGARYTGGCAGCGTTTGCWCAATTTGCTTCYGATCTWGATGAAACAACACGTAAGCAGATTGAACGTGGACAGCGAGTCACKGAATTGATGAAACAACCACAATATCAGCCRTTATCAATTGCTGAAATGTCGGTRTCATTATTCGCAGCTAACGAAGGMTTCATTGATGATGTTGMMGTTGAGAAAGTAAGTTCTTTCGAAGCCTCACTATTATCWAACATGAAATCTAACCATGCTGATTTGATGGCTAAAATTAAYGAAACTGGTGGCTTTGRKGCTGAAATTTCAGRCGGTATGCGCTCTGCAATTGAAGAATTCAAAAAAACAGGTAGTTGGTAAGCGGAGCGTAAGCAATGGCTAGCGGCAAAGAGATACGGACTCAGATAGCAAGCATCAAAAACACGCAGAAAATCACGCGTGCGATGGAGATGGTTGCGGCGAGTAAAATGCGTAAGGCTCAAGAGCG
>NVRG01000037.1 GCA_002400805.1 Gammaproteobacteria bacterium | reverse complement strand
TATGCAATTTCTGGTTGCCGTGTGCAATCGCACTGCTGCCTAAAGTATGAGTTTCAAACTCGAGTATTTTGGCATCTTGAGTCTTAAGTGCATGTTGAATTTTGTCTAGCCGTACTTTTGCATCATCAATATAAGACAATAATAGTTCTGGCACTATTTCAGCAGAGGTATCTCGAACAAGTTGAATTAAAATCGTTTCGTCAACAACGTCATTAGCTGGTTCAACGTCTACGGGCAGTGGTTCAGCTATATCTAAGCGTTCATTATCAGGAGCTTCCTCTGCTTTAGTCCAGTGAGCGATACAATGAAGTAAGGATGAACGTTGAATAGGTTTGGTTAAATAGTCATCCATGCCAGCCGCTAGAAAACGTTCTCGATCTCCTGACAAAGCATGAGCAGTCAAAGCAATAATTGGAATTTTACTTTTTTGGCCAGTCAACTGTCTGATCATGCGCGTACTTTCCATGCCATCCATTTCAGGCATTGAGATATCCATAAAAACCAGATCATAGGGGCGAGTGGATACCGCAACTAATGCTTCTAAACCATTGGCTACAATATCAACTTTTTGATTAGCAAACTCTAAAATTGTTTTGATGACCATCTGATTAGCCGGGTTATCTTCTGCAAGTAAAATACGAGAATTCGCCATCGGCATGGCTAATTTGTCGCTAGATTTATGTTGGTAATGACAGTCGTCTTCGGAACCGACCTTTAGTGATACTGCAAAAGTAAAAGTACTGCCCCTACCAAATTCACTTTTGACATTAATACTGCCATTCATAAGTTCGGTGAGTCGTTTGCAAATCGCCAGCCCTAAACCTGTTCCTTCATAAGAACGTGAATGTGTTTGATCCGCCATGGTGAACTCATCAAACAGTATTAATTGGTTTTCTTCAGATATGCCGATACCGGTATCTTGAACCTCACATTGAAAATCAAAAAACTCATCCTGCGTATTAATAGCCTTTGCATTGATCGTGATAACACCTTGAGAGGTAAATTTAATGGCATTATTAATTAGATTAATTAATATTTGACGCAGCCGGTCAGGATCACCTTCGGTATAACGAGGAAGCGATGGTTCGATATCTAAATTAATGTTCAGTGTTTTATTATTGGCCAGAGGAGAGAGCAGTTCGATGGTATCAGCAAGCAAGTAGTGGAGATCAAAGCAGGTGTTTTCTAGTTGTAGTTTGTCGGCTTCCATCTTTGAGAAGTCGAGAATATCGTTAATGATAGTAAGGAGTATTTCACTGGAATGGCGTCCCGTTTTCACTAAATGTTGCTGTTCTTTATTAAGCGGCGTATCACGCAACAGGCCTAATATGCCTAAAACAGCATTCATTGGCGTGCGAATCTCATGGCTCATCGCTGCTAGAAACCCAGATTTTGCTCTATTAGCAGATTCTGCATCGTGTTTAGCTTGTTTAAGGTTTAATTCATGCTCTTTTTGGGCGGAAATATCTCTGATAAATATGGCAAACATGGGCGTATCTTCAGTTGTAGCAACTTTTGATATTGACAGCTCAATAGGGAAAAGATGCTCATCTTTATGTAAAGCTGTAAGCTCAAATCGTTGCCCCAGAAGGGTGCTTTCTCTGTCTTGTACATAGCGTTGTATACTTTGAAAATACTCCTCTCTCATGTCGGCAGGAAATATAAAATCTATGATTGACCGACCTTTTATCTCACTTTTTTTCCAACCAAATGTTTTAATTGCAGCATCGTTATAATCGATGACATTACTTTGACCATCAATGGTGATAATACTATCTAGCGACGAAGACAAGATCGCTTTATTTTTTGCATAGTTAGTTCGAGAGATGTTGAGCGTTTTCTTTAATTTATCCTCACGAGCATCTCGCTCTTTCATCAATGTTCTKAGATCGTTGGCGGAGTGAGATAAGAGTAATATTTCTCTACTTGCAACTGATGATGAATGTATAAGATTRGGTAAAACCACATCTTCAGATAACTTTGTTAGGTATCGAGTGATACGACGRATWGGTTGYACTGTTAATAGGTGGATAAGTAGGAGRAATAACACRGCCAAGGCAACTAATATGGTGGAAATRACCTGCTGTACCTTGCCTACATGATGCGTTATCTTTTCATCAATTTCTCTGGTATCCCATAAGATAGTAATGGAGCCAAATTKYTCACCTTCAAATTCAAGCKCATAGTCATAGGTATGAATNAAATGGGAGGGGAGAATGTTAGCTCTAAAATGTTGAACGAGTAATTTCGATTGCTCATTTTTAATGGTGATACCCGCCATATTGGGTGCATATTGCAGTGATTGCTCTACAACGGTTGATAACAGAGGGATATCTTCAGTGATAACCGCATCAATGGTTGTGGCAGCAAGTAATGCGTAGGAATGTTGACTTTGTTCAGAGATAGAACGAAACTCGAAATCACTGATCATTTTTCTCGTAAAAGGTGCAGTGACTAAGTTGACAATCACTAATGCCGTCAACAATGAAAGGAAAACTTGTAACCATAATGGCCAATGTTTGAGTGACGTTACAGAAGGTAAATTCATAGGCAGTCGTTATTTTTCATCAGCTGTAGTTTGTTTAAAAAACCGTTCATTTTTTTCAAGTGACTCACGAATTAAATTATAGTCACTGTCTTTCGCCGGTAGGAACCCATCTTTTTTTAGTTTTTTTAAGACTTCAGGTGAGTCTATTTCTAGCAGTGATTGTCGAAGTGCTAGGCGTATCTCTTCATTTAGGGTATGACTGGCAATCCAGGGTTTGGTCACATTTGGAAAACGCACCAGCTCTTTAATTTTTACCCCTTTGTCTTTTAGTTTCTTGAATGTACTTTCTTTAAGTGCTCCGGCATCAAAAAATCCAGCACCCACCGCGGTCCCAACCCGGTCATGACGTTCTAAATACTCGAAGTGTGATAATTGATCAGCATAAATGCCATGTTCAGCTAATAACAGCTGAGACAGATATCGACCGATGGTTGAGTTCTTATTGCCAAAAGCAAAGGAATGGTTCTTAAGCTGGCTGATCTGTTCGATCGAACTGTCTTGCTGAACACAGATAACACCGTAAAAGGTTTTTTTACCTTTTTGATTTTCCATTACCAGTAATTCAATTTCTGGGTTTTGTTTTTTACTTATGATGTACGACGCTGGCCCCATGCGAGCAAAATCTACATTCCCATTAACCAGATCCTTAATGCCTTGGTCATAGTCTTTTGCTACATGCATCTTAATGGATACGGGCTCGGAGAGCAGTATCGATAGTTTATTTTCGAGTTCATTTAAAATTGGACGAAAAGTGGTCACCATCGTGGTTGGTTTGTCAGAGGTGTAGATACCAAACGTCAGTGTTATATCAGCGAATGCTGCTGCTGAAAAAAGCATAATGATAGCGGTGAATACGTTACTGATTACTTTCATAAGGTCACCTTAATTATCCGTGGTGTTTAATATCCAATTTATTAGTTTAATAATTCTATTATTTTGTCGCTTAAATTTTGCAAAGAAAAAGGTTTGGTGATGTAGCGTTCAGCTTCAAGTGTGAACATATCTTCAATATCACCGATGTTATTACGACCAGAGAGCATTAAAACAGGTGTGTTTTTAGTTTTGGATTCTGCTTTTAGTCGAGACAATACTTCTGGACCATTAATATCAGGAAGCATCCAGTCTAGGATAATAAGATCGGGTCTGACGTCGAGCGCTTGATTGATACCGCTAAGTCCATCCATGGCTTGAAAGACAGCGATATTTTCATGTTTATGCTCTAGGTGATAGCGAATTTGACGTTGTAAGCTGGCATCATCATCAACGATAAGTACCTTCTTCCGGCCTAGAGAAAAATCAAACTTCATTCCTTAACCTCATCTGATAACGCAGTTAATCATACTGTGACAGGCTTAGAACCATTGTACAAAAGAATTTTGTTAGGTGTAACTGATTAATGCACTGTATCTTAGATACTATATGTATACATCTGTTTTTACGATGGTTTATACAACGAGATACTTGTATTAGCCCGAAAACTAGATTAGCTTTCTAGGCTAGTGTAGAAATAACAGATTAGAGTTTTTATAGTAAACGTTATTGTAATAAAGGAATAAATAATGTCGTTAGCAGAGGATGTAAAGCAATACTTAGCCGGCACCCACATATTGTTAATTGATGACTCTGAGCCTTTKCAAAAATTGACCACCGCAATGTTACAAAAGCTGGGAGTRGAATCGGTGACCGTTGCCTCGACTTTGGCAGAAGGCATGAATCAATTAAATTTGAATACAACATCACCATCGCCAAACATTGATCTGGTATTAATGGATCTCAATTTACCCGATGGTGATGGCATGCTAGGTTGCGAGTTTGTTTCCAAACATGTGTTAACGTCACAAATTCCTATTGTAGTGGTCAGTGGCAATGATCAGTTAGAGACCATTAGGTTAGTACTCAATAATGGGGCCAGTGATTATCTGCAAAAACCACTACTCGGTGACTTATTAGGCCTACGCTTGGGTTTATTGCTTAAACTAAAACAAATGGAAGCGTTTTATAGCAGTACGACTAAACGAGATGTACACATTTAGTCGGTAACCGCTGCTTTTCAGGCTAGCTAGACGGTTCTATTATCACTAGCGTGACATCATCTAAAGCTTGGTTTGAGGTCAGTAGATCAAATTGTTTCATTACCTTAGAACATGCACTATTAATATCCATATTCATGGTGTTTAACAGTAGAGAACATAATTGTTGTTCGAGTTGATTGCGCCCTTGTTCATCTATCGCCGACTCAAACAAACCATCGGTATAAAAAACAACTCGCTCACTTGATTTTATCTTCATATCTAGCTGCTGATAATGCGTATCTTCAATAAGCCCAGGCAACATACCTCCTACATTTACAGGTTCAATCCCCGTCGATTTAATATGTAGGGGAGAGGGATGACCGGCACTAGCCAGTATCAAGCTACCATTCTCACCTAAATTGGCCACACAACTTGTTAACGTGACCTTCGATAACAGTTTGTCTTTGAATGCACTGTCTGAGAGTTGTTGTAATAGCAAGGARGGGCTTAAGCKTGAGTGAAGCGCAGTCATCAAGCCATGAAGGTAACCTGCATWGGCATAGGCAAAAAACTTGGCACTATCATCATGSCCCATAATATCKGCAATCATCAATGTTAGAACCTGTTCACCGCCGTGATGTAGTAATAAATCACCGCCACCTATGCCTGTATTTCTTGAGCCAACAGCAATGTTCCAGCCATGCGATTTAGCCGGTAAGTTCGGCGATAAAACRTTAGTAATCTGTTGCTCAATGCGAGTAGTRAGTTGCTGRAAAACTTGCTGTGAACGTTGCAAAACACGATTAACAGTTTGATTAAGCTCCGTTTTGTTAATGGGTTTAATTAAATAATCATCGACGCCCATGTCAGCAGTACGCTGTCTGAGGTGGAGATGATCATGAGCCGTTAAAAAGATAAAGGGRGTAGTTACTGCMTGATTTTCTGTKATYAGTTTTTCTCGTAACGAGAGGCCGCCCATGTTGGGCATTTGAATATCAGAAATAATGAGATCAATATGTTGAGTCTTKATAATTTCAAGCGCTTCACAACCGTCTTGAGCCATMTGTATCTCATAGTTATCCGTTAAGTAGGCACGATAGAGGCGACAGAGACTCGCGTCATCTTCCACTAAAAGTAAGCTTGGTTTAACGCGTTTATTCGGTCGTTGCCAACTTAATGTAAGGCGATTGAATTTCCCCGTAGTGGACTGATAGGTTATTTGCTCACTTAAGGTGTGTAATAAGGCGATGCCTCGATCGCTTTCGTGTTCTGTCATCGTCTCAAGCTTATGGGTTGAGCGAGTTAGACTAGGATCCCATAACGTCCCATTATCAAAAATTTCTAACCACCAACGGTGACTATCTTGACTAAAACGTACTTCTAGAAAACGCGGTGTATTATGCTGCACTAAATTGGTTAGCGCTTCAGATAGACAAACTAGAATCTGCTGTTGGGTTTGCTCACTCTGGACACAATACGTAAGCACGGATGTTAGAGAATGACGTAATTCGCTAACGCAAACCAGTGTCGCTGGCGCTTTAGATTCGAATAATAAGCGTTTCATGATTGATTACACCTCTAATGATAAAAGATGATTTTTGCGGAGCCAATCATCTAAACGGTTTGCTAACTTGTCAAACCGAGGCCTTAAACGTTTCGTTTCCCTAAGAAGTTCATTTTTTAAGGTGGGATTATCACGGTCATTGAAAATACACCCTAAAACACGAACAGAGGCAGTTGTCAGTTTATTGATTGCACTGACAATCATTGCTTCTGTGGTACTACCGGCCATTACAACCACTAAACAACCATCACAAGCTGCTGCAATGCGTTCTGTAGGGATATTATTGGCATTTACGCGGTTGATGGGAGAAGTATCAATAATCACWCGTTCATACGAGTTTAACCATTGTTGAATACAGTGTTCGAGTACGCCCTGTTGACGAAGTTTCATCGTAACGTCACGTTGAGTRGGGGCAGGCACACCGGTGACAACTATGGACGTATTTTCCAGTGAAACTAACTCKGGTTGMTCGAGTAAGYCTGACTCAGATARATCKRCATCGATATTGAGTACATGTTTAAGRCTGGGGTGATAGATATTCAGGTCAACCAAYAAKGTCGAATGTCCAGCCAACAAACTTCGTTGAGCTAGCGCYAATGCAATGGARCTTACCCCTTCRCCKGAGTTGGCAGATGTAATGGCAATACTACGAATATCTTKTGAWGATATYTGYGMGTAGATGCGATCAATTTCTACACTGGTRGYWGGWATMTGCATTATAGGAAMCCTAATAATGAGCCTAGTGAAATCATTTCRAAGGCATCGCGTAGCCCTGCACGAAACTTGGCTAAGTTACTATCGCTTTTATTGGGGATATAAACTGTATCGCCACTGCGAATCACGGGTAGCATGCTAAATTTTGCAGTCCGACTAAATTCGGCTAAGTCGAAAGTACGTGCTTGATCGATGCAGCATGAAGTATTAACGACCACGATTTTATCAACTAAAGCGGCATTACTTGGACCTCCGGCTTCTGCCAAGAGATCTAGGATGGTCATACTGTCATCAAAACGATATCGTCCTGGTTTATTGACCGCGCCTAAGACCCGGACTGTAGATTCTTTGGGCTGATCCAACCAAGAGCGGTTTTTTTCTGGGATATAAATGGTATCGCCCATTTTGACATCGGGAATCAAGCTTTCATCACCCGTTTCAAAATAAAGTGCTAAGTTTAGCTTGCTGACTTTCGCGTAATTTTCATTACGGTGAGTCACACGAATATTATGAATATCTGCACCGCCAGTAGGGCCGTCTGCAGCCGACAATATATCCAAGAAATTCATGTCTTCAGTAAACATATAACGCCCAGGTGATCCCACTTGTCCGAAGATATATATTGATTTATCAGAAGACTGTCTTACCCACTGTGACTTATTATCTTTTGGGTCATGAGGCAAATCGTGAACACGGATTGTTGAACCAGCACGAACAAGTGGAAGTTCATTATCGTGGCCACCTCTTTTTATAAACTTATCTAAATTGAAATTGTATTTCTTTGTTGTTCCTGATGGCAGAGGGGTCACAATCTCAATATTACTGGTATCAGCGCGTGATGTTGGTCCACCAACATGCGCTAATAAATCAAGTAATGACATCTCATCTGACCATTCAACACGACTGGGCCTGACCACTTCACCCAGCACGCGTACAGCTCGGTTAGGGTTGATTTTCAACCAAGACTTTTCATTCATATCCGATTTTTCAGGCACAAAAATCGCATCACCAGGTAGGATCTCCGGTGGTTGCCCAGGAATAGTACCTTCCGTGTAGCCAGCCAAATCAAAAGGAACGACACTACCGTTTGCTTTGATAATTCGTATCTGACGTGATTCGGCATAACGGGTAGGTCCACCAGCATTCGCTAAAATATCCATAAAGGTGGCATCACGCTGAGTTTCGTAAGCACCAGGTTTGGCTACTTCACCCATTACGTAGACCATATTGGCACCAGTTTTAACTTCTTCTTCTTGATGAGGAACAAAGATGGTGCTGCCAATTTCAATATTAGGCAGCAGGTTTTCATCACCCGAATCTAGATAGTGTTTTAGGTTAAATAAAGTAGGCTTACCTTGAGTAATGACCCGTATTTGTTCAACGCCAGCATAACGAGTTACACCCCCGGCTCTCATTAACAAATCAACCAAGCTCATTGATGGCTTGAATGAAAAACTACCTGGGCTGTTAACTTCGCCGAAGACTTTAATCGCCTTTCTGCCCTCGGCAGCATCCCCAGAGTTGGCAATCTTAGCTGGGTCAAAATCGACTTCAACATTGCCTATCATGGGTGATGCGGGCACAAAAATTTTATCCAGCGAGTGTAACTGGGGAAGCAACGAGCTATCACCACTATCTAAATAAAGTTTGTAGTTAAATACATTGATAGTTTGACCGCTATTTAATTGAATTTTATTTAACTGTGCACCTGCACGTAGTCCACCAGCCGCGTGCAAAGCCATTTGTATCGACGCATTGGCCGGTAAGATAAACTCACCAGGTTCATTGACATAACCGTGTACCGAAATGAGTAATTGTTTCTTAAAGACATACACTTCCACTTGGCTAAGGTCACGAAAGGCAACACTCAATTTTCCAGTAACACGGCTCTCCATATCATCTTTTGATAATCCGGCAACGGATACGGCACCGACTTCGGGCAACATGATTCGTCCTAGGCGATCAACTTCAAAAGGCTCTTCAAGTGAAGGCTCCCCGGATAGCGATATTCTTATTAAGTCGCCAACCTGTACTTGGTAATCATCGGCAACGCTGTGACCACATAGGAATATTAATATCAGAAAAATAAGGTAATCGACTTTTTTTAATAACATGACTTATTCTCCTGAATTTGTATCGATAAACTGCAGTTCAACTAGTTCAATAGTGACTCGACGAACGGTGTTTTTTTCAGTTACGTTATGTTGCTTAAACAGTGGATCATCACTATCGATGGACGTAATATGAATATGTTCAGGCTTAATGCCAAATACCTTCAAATATCGTTGAACCATCCTAGTTCTAGCGAGTGATAAGGCTTGCTGTTCTTTATCACCGACGGTATCAATATGGCCAGTAATATGAACGGCAAATTCCTTTAGATCACGCAGTAAAAAACTTGCTTCTGCTAACTGCCCGGTATAACGCTGAGTAAGCACATCAGAACTATCTTCAAATTGCTGGCTACTGTTAAGCAGATGAGTAATTTTTTCGATGTTTTTTCCAGCAACCCACTAACTGTCATCTGATGGGG
>NVRG01000036.1 GCA_002400805.1 Gammaproteobacteria bacterium | reverse complement strand
GGCGTCTATGGTGCGTTAGCATTAGTCAGTGTATGGGCTATAACGGCATATTGCTTAGGCATGCATGGGAAGTTATCACTATTTACATGGCTTGCTTTGACTTTTGTTACGGTACTGATGTCGATGGTTGGTGATTTATTTGAAAGTCTGTTTAAGCGCAGCCATCAAGTGAAAGATAGCGGTAATCTACTGCCCGGGCATGGCGGTATGCTGGATCGGATTGATAGTTTGTTGGCTGCGGTTCCTGTGTTTGTCGCAGGATTATCTGTGTTAGGGGCCATATAGTGAAAGCCGTAACATTATTAGGCGCGACAGGTTCGATCGGCGTTAGTACGCTCGATGTATTGGCTCGCCACCCAGATAAATATCGTATTTATGCCTTAACGGCCAACCGCTCTGTCGACACACTTTTTGCACAGTGTCGTCAATTTGAACCTGAAATTGCGGTTATGTTAGATGAGCAGTCTGCCGAGCGTTTAGCTAAGCAACTTAAGCTGGCAGGCATTCAGACGCAGGTATTGGCGGGTGCCCAAGCTTTAGAGCAGGTTGCTGAAAGCCAAAAAGTTGATTATGTGGTTGCTGCGATCGTGGGTGCGGCCGGTTTGTTACCGACTTTAGCGGCTGCGCGAGCAGGCAAACATATCTTATTAGCAAATAAAGAAGCGCTAGTGATGAGTGGCGGCTTGTTTATGCACGAAATTGAATCTAATGGTGCCACGCTGTTGCCCGTTGATAGTGAACATAATGCTATTTGGCAGTGTTTACCAGTCGGTAATACGCAAAAACATCATTATGATGGCAAGGGTGTTAGAAAAATTATTTTAACAGCCTCCGGCGGTCCATTTAGAGATTATGATCTAGCCGCTCTTGAACATGTCACTCCGGAGCAGGCGGTGGCACATCCAAACTGGTCCATGGGACAGAAAATTTCAGTTGATTCAGCCACGATGATGAATAAGGGGCTGGAAGTGATTGAAGCTCACTGGTTGTTCGGTCTGCAAAGTAATCAAATCGAGGTGATCCTACATCGCCAAAGTATCATTCATTCAATGGTTGATTATGTGGATGGTTCGGTATTAGCTCAGATGGGTAATCCTGATATGCGAACACCTATTGCCAATGCCTTGGCATGGCCCAATAGAATAGATTCGGGTGTTGAACCGTTGGACTTGGTCGCTGTATCCCGGTTAGATTTTTCCGTTGCCGATCACGCGCTTTTTCCTTGTTTAGCGTTGGCATATCAGGCTTTAGATGCTGGTGGAACAAATACAGCAATATTAAATGCGGCGAATGAAGTCGCGGTCGATGCCTTCTTACATTCTCAAATAAAATTCACTGATATTGCGCGTACTATTGAACACGTTTTATCAACGATGACCGCAAGTGATGGCAGTACTTTGCAACAAGTTCTTGCTGATGATGAACAGTCGCGCCGGATAGCGGCAGAATTTATAAAACCAAATAACTAGATGCACTCTCTATTCTTTTTCATCGTGGCCCTGGCATTATTGATTGTGGTGCACGAATATGGACATTTTTGGGTGGCGCGCCGTTGTGGCGTCAAAGTACTTAAGTTTTCAGTTGGCTTTGGTAAGCCGCTGTGGTCAAAACTAGGAAAAGATGGCACTGAATATGTTATCGGCGCCATTCCCTTAGGTGGCTATGTCAAAATGCTGGATGAACGTGAAGGCAATGTGCCAGCTGACCAGTTGCATCAGGCCTTTAATCGGCAACCTCTACGCGCTCGAGTTGCCATCGTTTCTGCCGGTCCGATCGCCAATCTTGTCTTTGCCGTATTGGCCTATTGGCTGATTTTTGTTATCGGCATTCCAGGTATACGGCCTATTGTTGATGAGATTGCCCCCAACACGGCGGCAGAACATGCTCAGATAATTGCTGGCGATGAGATTAAAGCGATCGATGGAAGAGCTACACCTACCTGGAATAGTGTTTATAAACTATTGTGGAAGCAGGCTGAACATGGTGGGTTGATTGAATTTACAGTAGATACTGCGGGTGTAGAAAATAAGCGGAGTGTTAGTGTACCTAAGCTTGAACTTCAATCAGCCGGCACCATTTTAACGCGCCTTGGCATACAGCCAATTCGACCAAAAATTACGCCCACACTTGGAAAAATAAAACCAAACAGTGCCGCTGAACAAGCAGGTCTTCAGCAGGGAGATTTATTATTAACAGCCGATGCGGTTCATATTGAAGATTGGCAAGGCTGGGTTGAACTGATTAGAAGTCGGCCAGAACAAACGATTATCATCACCGTAAAACGACAGGGTAAGATCATTGAGTTAACCATAACGCCGGTAAAAACAGCAGAGAATGTTGGCCAGATAGGGGCGGGTGTTGATATTTCATATACTGAAATACCCAGTGAGATAAGGGCAGAGCTACGCTATGGTGTTGTGCAAGCTTTGGTTGAGGCCTGTCGAGAAACATGGCAGTTTAGTGCGCTTACAGTGAAAAGCTTGTTTGGCATGTTTGCGGGCACAGTGTCGACCAAGAATCTTGGCGGACCGATTAGTATTGCTCAGATTGCCGGCGCTTCTGCCGAGAGCGGCTTTATTTCATTTGTCGGATTCTTAGCTATGATCAGTATAAGTTTAGGTATTTTAAACTTACTACCCATTCCAGTATTAGATGGCGGTCATTTAGCCATGTATTGTATCGAATGGCTGAAAGGTTCACCGGTATCGGAACAGGCCCAGATTCAGGGGCAGAAAGTTGGAGTTTTACTGCTCTTACTATTGATGGTATTGGCTTTTTTCAATGACTTAACAAGACTGTTTGGATAATAGGAATATTGCAGGTACACTTACGGCTTCGTCGACGAATTATATAATAGAATAACAATGAAGAAATTACTTACCAGCATCGCTCTATTGTTAATGACAAGTGCAGCATTAGCAGATAGTTTCGTTATCAAAGATATTCGAGTTGAAGGCCTGCAGCGTATTTCTGCTGGTACAGTCTTTAATTTCTTGCCGGTCAAAGTCGGTGATGAAATGTCCGATAAACAAGCCAAGAGCATTATTCGGGCTTTGTTTAAGTCTAAGTACTTCAATGATGTGCAAGTTGAAGAACAAGAAGGCATCTTGGTCATTAAGGTCAGTGAACGRCCYGCAGTCTCCAGTATTGAATTTGTTGGYAATAAAGACCTTGATAGTGATGAGCTAACAAGAGCRTTACGWCAAATTGGTCTCGCTGAAGGGCARGTGTTTGAACAAGCAATGCTTGAACGTGTKGAGTTRGAATTACARCGGCAATACTTTAGTCGSGGGAAATATGGCGTTACGATTGARTCTGAAGTCACYCCWCTATCAAGGAATCGTGTTGCTGTWCGCATTACGATGGCYGAAGGTGTGGTYGCMACGATAGGWACAATYAATATCGTCGGTAATAACTCGTTTGATGAAGATGAGCTGTTTGTCGATTTCGAATCAACYACCGGWAATTTATTATCATTTTTTACTCATGATAATCAGTATTCACGRCAAAAATTGTCRGCTGATTTAGAAACCTTRCGTTCGTTCTATCTGGATCGTGGTTATGTTGACTTTGCGGTTGAGTCTACCCAAGTTTCCATCACCGATGACAAAAAACAAATGTTCATCACCATTAATGTATCAGAAGGTGAACGTTACAGCATTAACGAGGTACGATTAGCGGGTGATTTGATCGTATCAGAAAATGAATTRTTTGATCTGGTGACAATTAAAAAAGAYGCCATTTTTTCCCGTAAAGCAATCACCAGAAGTACAGAAGCGTTAACTAATCGATTAGGTAATGACGGTTACGCATTTGCTAATGTCAATGCGGTACCAGAGATTGATCGTGAGATGCATGAAGTGTCATTGACGTTTTTTGTTGATCCAGGTCGCCGTGCCTATGTGCGCCGTATAAACATTGCCGGCAATAGTAAAACACGCGATGAAGTATTACGCCGCCAAATGCGCCAGCAAGAAGCAGCATGGATATCAACAGAAAAAGTCGAACAATCACGAACACATATTCAACGTTTAGGTTATTTTGAGGATGTGAATGTAGAAACTATCCCTGTGCCTGGGACTTCGGATCAAGTTGACCTTGATTTTCATGTCATTGAAACAGCATCGGGCAACGTAGGTGCCGGTGTGGGCTTTTCACAATCCGATGGTTTGATATTAAATGCAAATCTTACTCAGAAAAACTTTTTAGGTAGCGGTAAACATATTAACTTAGGTTTTAATAACAGTAGTGTTAATACTGTTTATAGTTTTGGTTATACCAATCCATTTGCGACGATAGATGGTATCAGCCAAGGTTTTAACGCCTTTTATCGTAAGCGAGATGCTGATGAAGCAAATATAGCCAGCTACAGCACGGATGCTTTTGGTGGCGGTATTAGTTTTGGTATTCCAATTTCTGAAGATAACCGTATTCGATTAGCAATAGGTTATGAGAATACAGATCTAAACCTGCCAGGTGACAACACCATTAGTTCTTATCAAAACTTTATTGACAAAGAAGGTGATAATTTTGATACCTTTTCGTTAACCTTAGGCTGGTCAAGTGATACTCGGAATAATGCAATTTTACCGACGCGGGGCATGTCGCAGAGTCTAACGGCAGAAGTTGCGATTCCGATTGGTTCGCTGCAGTATTATAAATTACGTTATAAAAATAATTGGTATAAACCCTTATCGAGTACCTATACGCTTTCATTAGGTGGTGAGCTGGGTTATGCCGACTCGTATGGTGATACAGATTCGTTTCCGTTTTTCGAGAACTTTTATGCTGGTGGTATACGTAGTGTCCGAGGCTTCCAAAGTAATACTTTAGGGCAAACAGAAGATGATGAAGCSYTAGGTGGAACGCTTTTAGTTACAGCAAGTGCAGAAGTGATTTTCCCSRTTCCATTTTTTAAGAAGACATTAAAAGCYTTCCGATTAAGTGCATTTGCTGATGCAGGTAATGTKTACGGTGAMGATGAAGATTTTGAAGCTGACTTACTTCGTTATTCTGTAGGWMTTGGYGCGGTTTGGCTTTCTCCTTTTGGTGCGGTATCTGTTAGTATCGCTCAACCATTTAACGAGCAGTCTACTGATGAAACAGAGAACTTCCAGTTCTCATTAGGTTCATCATTTTAATTAAAATATCTTGGAGATAGGTGTGAAAAAAATGAAAATTATCGGATTGTTTCTTGTGCTGGTGCTGGCAGGAACGTCAGTTAATGCTGCAGAGTTGAAAATTGGTGTTGTTAACGCTGCCGCTATATTGGAGCAGTCTCCACAGAAATCACAAGCATTATCACGGTTAGAAAAAGAGTTTTTATCTCGTGTTAAGTCTTTAGATAAAAAACATAAAAATCTGCGTGCGGCACAAGAAAAATTGGTTAAGGATGGGGCCATTTTAAGTGCAGATGAGCGTAAAGCGAAAGAACGTAATATTTTAAGTGATCAGCGTGAACTGAAGCGTTTACAAGATGAGTACAGTGAAGATTTATCGATTCGAAGAAATGAAGAACTTCGCAAATTAGAAAAAGAAATTGCTGACACGATAGTGACTTTAGCAAAAGATGAATCTTATGACATTGTCGTCTATCAAGGTGTTATTTATGCAAGTGAGCGTGCAGATATGACAGCTAAAGTCTTAGAGTTACTTAAAGCGAAAGCTAAATAACGAGATAAAATTGTGGTTTGGACCTTGGCACAAATAGCCGAAAAGATTGGTGGGACCATTCAGGGTGATGGTACTCAGGAAATAACGGGCGTAGCGACACTAGTCAATGCGAACAAGTCGGACATTAGCTTTTTATCTAATCCAAAATATAAAAAATTCTTGCCAGCAACTCAAGCTGGTGGTGTCTTGGTCGCAGTTGAAACTGCATCAATTGTGCCTACTAACGCTATTTTAGTTAACGATCCCTATGTCGCTTATGCAAAAGTTGCGGCTATGTTGTTTCCGAATAGCAAAGTAAAGTCTGAAATCCATCAAACCGCTTGGGTTAGCCCCGACAGTCGTTGTCACCGAAATGTGAGTATTGGTGCAAATGTATTTATTGATGCAGATGTTGAGATTGCAGAGGGTGTGGAAATTGGCCCTGGCTGTGTTATCCAACAAGGCGCTAAAATTGGCTCAGGTAGTCGGTTGACAGCAAATGTTACAATTTGCAAACATGTTGCTATAGGCTGTAATGTCATCATTCATCCTGGTGTAGTGATTGGTGCCGATGGTTTTGGCATTGCTAACGATAAGGGTAAATGGATTAAAGTACCTCAACTTGGAACGGTTGAAATTGGCAATGATGTTGAAATTGGTGCGAATACGACGATTGATCGTGGTGCATTAGATAATACAGTTATTGCTAATGGGGTGAAATTAGATAACCAAATTCAACTTGGCCACAATGTAGTCATTGGTGAGCACACCGTTATAGCAGGCTGTGTTGGTATTGCTGGTAGTACGCATATYGGCAAACATTGYGCTATCGGYGGYGGGGTGGGAATTGCTGGCCATCTTACTATAGCTGATGGCGTCCAGTTAACCGGTATGACGATGGTKACTAAATCAATYACTAAATCYGGAGTATATTCGTCGGGGATTCCWGCAGARCCTACGCAACARTGGCATAAAAATGTCATTCGTTATCGAAAAATGTCTGACTTAACTGAGCGAGTAAAGCAGCTTGAANNGNANANCANGAACAAGGTTTAGAYGGTTTAATTTTCTCCTKACACTTTACCGTGACAGSTTGCCAAAGTAACATTGTCACTGATTTTTCGACCAGTTAGTKACTAAATTTATAAGGATCTAGTATTGAACACGATTGATATACATGAAATTCAACGTCTCCTTCCACATCGATACCCTTTATTATTGATTGACCGAGTAATTGAATTCACTCCTGGTGAACACCTTATTGGTATTAAAAACGTAACGTTTAATGAGCCACATTTTACCGGCCATTTTCCTCAAAGGGTGATTATGCCAGGAGTATTGATTTTAGAGTCGTTGGCACAAGCTACGGGCTTACTTGCATTTAAAACCGCCACTGATCTGACTTCAAATGAAGATCTCTATTATCTTGCCGGTATCGACAATGCACGGTTTAAAAGACCTGTCGAACCTGGAGACCAATTACAACTTAAGGTGACTCTGGTTAAGCAAAAACGCAATTTATGGAAGTTTTTTGGTGAAGCTACAGTAGATGGTGAAATGGTTGTCAGTGCCGATATCATGTGTGTTAATCAAGCAATGCCAAAGTGATCCATTCAACCGCTATAATTGATCCCTCCGCGACAGTTGCTGACGATGTCACGGTTGGGCCGTACTCAGTTATAGGCCCAGATGTAGAGATAGGATCGGGCTGTGTGATTGCCTCACATGTGGTCATCAATGGGCCAACTAAGCTAGGAAAGAATAATAAAATCTATCAATTTTCATCCATTGGTGAAGACCCTCAAGATAAGAAATTTGATGGCGAGGCAACGCTTTTAGAAATTGGAGACAATAATTTAATCCGTGAAAATTGTACGATTAATAGAGGTACCGTTCAAGGTGGTGGTATCACTAAGATCGGCGATAATAACTGGATTATGGCTTATGTCCACATCGCTCATGATTGCATAATTGGCAGTGACAATATTCTAGCCAATAATGCATCTCTAGCTGGGCACGTGGTGATAGATGATTTTGTTATTCTCGGTGGGTTTACCTTAGTGAGCCAGTTTAATTATATAGGCTCACATGCATTTAGTGCGATGGGTAGTGTTATCTCACGGAATATCCCTCCCTATGTTTTGGTTTCAGGACATATGGCAAAACCAGTGGGTGTTAATGTTGAAGGATTGAAACGCAGAGAGTTTTCGGACCTGCAAATTAAAAATATTCGCCAAGCCTATAAGTTGACTTATCGCTCTGGCTTGCGAGTTGAAGAAGCAGAACATAAACTTCAACAGATTGAACAACAAGACAACGAAATAACGAGTTTTATGGATTTCTTAAAGAAACAGCAAGGTGGCATTATTCGGTAGCAGATGTTCGATTGCTACCGAATAATGCTGGAATAGCTAATCGTTTGCTGGAGTAGAACTGATTTTATGAATACTCAAATCAGCACCATTATGCTCTTCTTCTTGCGTTAAACGTATGCCTATAAATTTCTTCAAAATACCATAGACAATTAATCCACCTGTAAACGCGATTGTTACGCCGAGTGCCGTACCAATTACCTGTGATGTAAAGCTTACGCCACCTAGTCCGCCAAGGTATACCTGACCAAATATACCTGCAGCGAGCCCGCCCCACACACCACACAAGCCATGTAATGGCCATACACCTAATACATCATCTATTTTCCATTTGTTCTGTGTCAACGTAAAACAATAGACAAATAATGCACCTGCAATACCACCAGTGACTAACGCACCAAGCGGGTGCATTATATCTGAGCCAGCACATATTGCCACTAAGCCCGCTAACGGGCCATTGTGGACAAAACCAGGATCGTTTCGACCAACAAAGCAGGCTGCTAACGTGCCGCCAACCATCGCCATCAACGAATTAATAGCAACAAGCCCGCTAATGCCCTCAATTTGTTGGGCAGACATCACATTAAAGCCAAACCAGCCGACAGTTAAGATCCAAGCACCTAACGCAAGAAAGGGTATGTTTGATGGAGGATGGGCAATTACTTCACCTTTTTTACCATAGCGTCCGTAGCGAGGTCCCAGTAACAAAACCGCTGCGAGTGCAATCCAACCGCCAACACCATGAACAACAACTGATCCGGCAAAGTCATGAAAACCTGCACCAAAACTCTCAGTTAGCCAATCCTGAAAACCAAAAGCTCCGTTCCAACTAATGCCTTCAAAAAAGGGATAAATGACACCGGCTAAGAAAAAAGTAGCGATTAACTGGGGGTTAAACTTTGCTCGCTCAGCTATCCCACCAGAGACAATAGCGGGTATTGCTGCGGCAAAGGTTAATAAGAAAAAGAACTTAACCAAGGCATAACCATTACTACCAACTAAAGAGGGAGCCGCCTCAAAGAAGCTAATGCCATAAGCTATACTGTAACCAACAAAGAAATAGGCGATCGCTGAAACTGAAAAGTCCATCATGATCTTGACCAGCGCATTGACTTGATTTTTCTTTCGTACGGTTCCGACTTCTAGAAAGGCGAAGCCAGCATGCATGGCGAGGACCATAATGGCACCTAATAATATGAATAGTACATCTGTAGAACTTTGCACGATTTTTTCCTTATGAATAATTGAGGCTCTATTTTGGTGCAAATATCGCACCAAAATAGACATTTCTTTTAAAAACAACTAGCTATGTTGTGAGTGATTGGTTAGCCCCGTCTCCATTGCACTTGATTGGTGCTCTTGTGCTAGATTTGCACCTATGTGGTGCTTACGGTGTATTGAAAAAGCTTTATCCACATTCATAGTGGAACCACGTATAATTTGTGAGTTTGATACTAGAC
>NVRG01000035.1 GCA_002400805.1 Gammaproteobacteria bacterium | reverse complement strand
CCATCAAACAAATCAGGTAGAATCGCCTTAGCTAATTGTTTACCAAGTTCCACACCCCATTGATCAAAGGAATTAATATTCCAAATCACCCCTTGAACAAATACTTTATGTTCATACAAAGCAACTAGTTGGCCCAACATTTCAGGTGTCAACTTAGGGAACATTAAAATATTACTCGGGCGGTTACCTGGGAATACTTTGTGCGGCAATAACGCTTCTAACTCCTTGCCTTCATAACCTTCATTAATAAGCTCAACACGTACTTCTTCAGCCGTTTTTCCTTTCATTAAGGCCTCAGCTTGTGCTAAACCATTAGCCAATAAAATCGTCTGATGATCTGATTTTGGATAATGACTATTTACCGGCAATACAAAGTCCACAGGAATGAGCTGTGTGCCTTGATGAATCAACTGAAAGTAAGCGTGCTGACCATTGGTACCTGGTGTTCCCCAGATAACTGGGCCAGTTTTATAACTGATTCGCTGACCTTCACGGTTAATAAACTTGCCATTACTCTCCATATCCAACTGTTGCATATAGTTAGGAAAACGAGCCAGTGAATGGTCATAAGGCACAATAGCCTGTGTTTGAGCATTAAAGAAATTGGTGTACCAAACACCTAACAAGCCCATAATAACGGGGATATTTTTAGCCAGTGGTTGAGTACGAAAATGGTTATCCATTTCATGACCACCGTCTAATAGACGTTCAAAATTATCCATGCCAGTATAAAGCGCGATAGGCAAGCCGATTGCACTCCATATGGAGTAACGTCCGCCAACCCAATCCCAGAATTCGAACATGTTTGCCGGATCAATACCAAAGTTGGCAACCGCATCCGCATTGGTTGAAACCGCGACAAAATGTTTAGCCACATCGTCTTGATTGGCCGATTTTAAAAACCAGGCCCGCGCTGATTCAGCATTGGTTAATGTTTCTTGTGTGGTAAACGTTTTTGATGCAATAACAAATAAGGTGGTATCAGGGTTCAACTTTTCTAAGGTGGTGCTTAAATCAGTGCCATCCACATTTGATACAAAGTGAGCTCGCATACCATTCTTTGCATATGGTTCCATGGCATCACAAATCATGGCAGGCCCAAGATCTGAACCACCAATACCAATATTTACAATATCAGTAATTCGTTTACCACTAAAACCTAACCATTCGCCACTATGCACCTGATCACAAAACTTTTTCATTTTGGCCAAAACAGCATTAATCAACGGCATCACATCTTGGCCATCGACCATGACCGGTGTATTACTGCGATTCCGTAGCGCAGTATGAAGAACCGCACGACCCTCGGTATGGTTCACTGTTTCACCAGTGAACATTCGTTCAATCCAATCTGGCACATCTACCGCAACAGCAAGCTCTAATAACTTATCAACAGTTTCTTGAGTAATACGGTTTTTTGAAAAATCTAATAATAAATCACCACTTTTCATAGAAAAGCGTTCAAAACGACCCGAGTCTAATGCAAACTGCTCACGCATTGAAACAAACTTAAGATCTGAGTAGTGTCTCGCTAAAGACTGCCATTCKGGKATATTTAAAGGTGTCATATTACTCTTCTGTTTTTCTTGTGAATTTACTGAGTTAAATAAGTTGTCAACGCTTCCCAACTGATTGTTTCCTGTTCACCAGTTTCCATTGTTTTTACGCCAATGACTTTTTTAGCGACTTCATCATCGCCTAAAATCAGTGTCCAGCGAGCTCCACTACGGTCTGCCCGCTTAAATTGGCTTTTAAAACTACCACCACCGCAATGGGTAATCAACTTCAAATCTGGAATTTGATCGCGAAGCTTCTCTGCCAACTGCAATGATTGTTTACTTGCCTGCTCACCCACCGCCACTAAATAAGCATCAATTTTTGCTATTTYYRKTMWYKWATCCNNTNCTTCAAKYAWKKSWWKYWWAMRRTCWWARYMWATYKSAWAYMMWWKSSMAKTHKYKMMKWTYCMAYCNTAATTRWTCWAMRWKTYSRTYNATAAYKBMYWMYWKYAYAKRMMGTRSMTTKMKWACCTAAATGATCKGTCACCCAYTCAAACACCGTYTTGCCATAATAATCCAGGCCGCGCACCAAGCGTGGGTTGATTTCATAGGCAAGGCCAGCATCRTCCAAGTTCTGACATAARGYTTCAAATTCTTGTTTGGATACATCATCTAGRTGGTCRAGCAGTTTTGGCGCRGCCTCATTTAAGGCCTGCATKTCTGGRTTTTTACTGTCTAAGATACGCAGAGGATTAGTATGCAAACGGCGTTGACTATCTTCRTCTAAGGCYTCTTTATKRGCKTCGAAATAGCTTATTAASACCTCACGATAAGCTAATCTGGCCGCTGTTGARCCTAAAGAGTTKATTTGCAAACTAATGCCTTTGAGGCCCAGWTTTTTCCATARTCGMGCCGTCATCAAAATCATTTCAGCATCAATGTCRGGACCACTAAAKCCAAATGCCTCGACACCYAGCTGGTGAAATTGACGATATCGACCTTTCTGTGGWCGTTCATGACGAAACATCGGTCCCATATACCACAGGCGCTGTGTTTGATTCARCATGCCRTTTTGCATCGCAGCGCGAACACARCCAGCGGTACCTTCTGGACGTAAGGCAAGATTGTCACCATTACGATCAGCAAAGGTATACATTTCTTTTTCAACAATATCGGTCACTTCGCCAATCGAACGGCAAAATAACTCTGTCTTTTCTACAATCGGAAAACGAATTTCTTGATAACCATAGCCCGTCAATACCTCTTTAAGTGCTGTTTCAACGGCTTGCCAATACGGAGTTTTTTCGGGAAGAATGTCATTCATTCCCCGAATCGAACGAATAATCTCTGCCACGCTTAACTAATATCCTTTATCGGAATGATTTTTTCTTGGTTACTGGCCTGTCGCCGTATGCGTTGACGAATTTCACGCTCTAACTCATCGACCAAAGCCTCATTATCAACCTTATGGCTAGGTTTACCATCAACATAAAGCAAGTTGGGCGAGCCACCGGTCAAACCGATATCAGCGACTTTCGCCTCACCTGGTCCGTTAACAATACAACCAATCACGGCAACATCCATCGGCTCAAGAATATCTTCTAAGCGACTTTCTAAGGCATTAACAGTCGCAATAACATCAAAATTTTGCCTAGAGCAAGATGGACAGGCAATTAAATTAATGCCTTTATTTCTGATCTTTAAACTTCTAAGAATATCAAAACCAACTCGAATTTCTTCGAGAGGATCAGCAGCCAATGAAATGCGAATGGTATCGCCGATGCCATCCGCTAATAACATGCCTAAACCTATCGATGATTTCACCGAACCCGCACGTAAGCCACCGGCTTCAGTAATGCCTAAATGCAAAGGCTGTTCAATTTGACCCGCTAATTTACGGTAGGCATGCACCGTCATAAATACATCGGATGCCTTCAAACTTACTTTAAACTCGGGGTAATTTAAGCGATCAAGTATATCTATATGGCGCAGTGCCGATTCCACTAAGGCATCGGGTGTCGGTTCGCCATACTTCTTTTGCAAGTCTTTTTCTAAGGATCCAGCATTCACACCAATACGAATCGGAATACCATGGTCTCTGGCACTATCTATCACCGACCGCACCCGATCTTCTCGGCCAATATTACCCGGATTTATGCGTAAACAATCTACGCCAAGCTCGGCTACGCGTAAGGCAATTTTGTAATCAAAATGAATATCCGCAACCAGCGGTATATTGGTTAGCTTTTTTATTTGACCAAAAGCCTCTGCCGCATCCATTGACGGCACTGACACTCGTACTATATCTGCACCCACATCTTGCAGGGCTTTAATTTGTTTAACGGTTGCAGCCACATCCGTCGTTTCAGTATTGGTCATACTTTGTACCGCGATCGGTGCGTCACCACCGACAGGGACATTACCGACCATTATCTGACGTGACTTTCTTCGTACTATATTTGTTACTGATTCCACTAAGATTTAATTCCCAACGTAAATTTTGCTACTCCACCTTGGGTAAAAGGGGTCGTATCAAACAAGGTATCATTAAATTTAACGGTAACATTGGCAGCACTACCAAGCGTAACCGTCAAAGGTGCATAGCCGGTTACAGCTACCGCTTCATTCGCTTTGATTGTTTTGTATAACAAAATATTAGCATCGGCGTCACTCACCTCAACCCAGCAATCTTGAAGTGAATATAGTTCCAACAGTGATTCTGACATTGCCACATTTTCTGAAAGGTCATCCAATGAAACTTTATTAACTTCTTGCTGAATTTCAAGCTCGTCATTTGTTTCTGCTGGAGTTTCCATTTCTAATTGCGGTTGAACAGTTTCCGACGCAGATTCAAGCTCGGGCTGCACAACATTTGACCGGACATCTGATTCCTCATGCAACTGCTCTACCAGTTCTTCTGCTGACATCGGCTCAACCACACTGGCATTAAACGCATCAAAGTCAGGCTGCATTTTTGCTGCCTGTGGCTGCCACGGTGAGTCAGCTATCGACGCATCTTGAGTAATATCTTGTGATTGTTGCCACTGCATATAAGCAAAGCCGGTAATAACAATCGCTATTAACACAAATAAAACAGGCATCCACGGGAACGTTTTGTTGTTCGGTATCTTGAACTGTGGCTGCATCAAATCAGATTGTGATGACTTATATTCAATATTAAACGCCGATAACAATTCATCTTGTGGCATTCCAAGAAATTTAATGTAGCTAGAAAAATAACCTCTTGCATAGGCGCGGCCATGCAGCTTATCCCATTGCTGACTCTCAAGATGAAGTATGGTGTCTTTGGTAAACCTAAGTTGTGCCGCTACCTCTGCAATAGAAAAGTCTTTGGATTCTCTGGCTAAACGTAAACGTTCGCCGACGCTTTGGCTGGATTCAATTACTGGTACCGCATCTTCACTCACACTGACCATAGTTAATACTGCCCTTTCTTAACTTGTTGCGTCTCATCTGAATCTGGAAAGCGTGCCCGTAGCAATAATGCATAACTTGCCACTGCATCTTGATCTTGTAGTTTATTTTCTGTTTTTATTACTAACAACAAGGCTTGCGATGTCCATTGAGAAATGGATTGGTATCGTTGGATATAAGCCCGAGCTTGCAAATAATCATTTTGCTGATAGCTAATATTCGCCATCTGAAGAAGTGATTTACTTAAATTTGGATTCATTTGTAATGCTTGGCGGAAATATTTCTCCGCTTTTTCATTGTCAGGAATGCGACTTACGCACACACCTGCATTTTCCAAAGCTTGTGCCCGACTGGAATATAGCGGGTTTTTTATTGCCGTTAGGAATCGTTGTTCCGCATCTTCATAACGCTGTTGCTGACATAAAAAAACACCATAGTTGTTTTGTGCTTCTGAATAATCGGGTGCTCGATTAACGGCTTGTAAAAAATGTTTTTCAGCCTTTTTTGTTTCTCCCAAGCGTTGATATAACAAAGCGATTGTATTATGAGTACTTGGTAAGTTGGGATCTTGTTGTAATGATCGTTCTAATTTTTCCAACGCAACGGCGTAATTACCACGTTGCATATAATTCAACCCCAAACGCATATTAATTTCTGCAGCTTTTGGATCTGGAGCAACATGCTGAACAGGCTTAGTGCCACCGCCAGCAGCGGTACATGCCGTTAATGTCAACCAGATTAGGATTAAGACGATCTTGTTTGAGTTCCCTATCATTGCTAAGCAACTTCCTTTTGTTGTTTTAGTCGCTGAGTTCTTCGGGTCTTATCTTGTACTTCACCCGCTAATTGCCCACAGGCTGCAACAATATCATCACCTCTCGTTTTTCGTATAGTCGTAACGAGACCGCCATCAATTAATAGTTGTTTAAAACGCATCATCACATTTCTTGATGAACAACGATAATCTGTGCCAGGGAAAGGATTGAATGGAATTAAGTTAACCTTGGTTGGTAAATCTTTAAGAATACGAATTAAGTCTTTTGCATCTTGGGCAGAATCATTAATGCCATCCAATAAGACATATTCAATGGTGATATGGCGACGTTGATGCCCATCGACATAACGTTTACATGCCGCCAGTAATTCTTTAATTGGATATTTATCATTCAGCGGGATAATTTCGCTACGTAATTTATCATTGGCCGCATGTAAAGATACAGCCAAACTCACATGGCAATCTTCACGTAACTTATCGATCATAGGCACCATGCCTGAGGTACTTAACGTCACTCGTCGCCATGAAATTCCGTATGCCAAATCGTCACGCATTAACTTCATTGCCGCAATTACATTTTTGTAATTCGCCAGCGGTTCGCCCATACCCATCATCACTACATTGGTAACAACGCGGTTGCCCTTAGGATCTTTGCCTAAGGCTTCATTAGCCAACCAGACTTGACCTATAATTTCGCTTGCCGTGAGATTGCGATTAAAGCCCTGTTGAGCAGTAGAACAAAAAGTACAAGCCAGAGCGCAACCAACTTGCGAAGATACACACAATGTTCCTCGCCCATCTTCAGGAATAAACACGGTTTCTATCGAATTACCGCATGAAAGTTTAATGATCCACTTACGCGTACCATCTTTCGAGATATATTCTTGCTGCACTTCAGGGGGGGTAACTTCAGCGGTATCCTGCAACTTTTGTCGTAATGTTTTGCTTAGATTTGTCATTTCAGCAAAATCAACAACGCGGTATTGATGTATCCATTGCAATAACTGACGCGCACGAAAGGCTTTTTCATCAAGCTCGACAAAAAAAGCTTCCAGACCTTGTAGATCCAAACCCAGTAGATTTGTGCGCTTCATATTATTTATTTCTTATCGAGTACGARYACAAAGTTGATCTTCAGTGAAGAAGTATGCRATTTCACGTGYAGCACTTTCTGTTGAATCAGAACCATGARCGGCRTTTTCATCAATACTTTCAGCAAAATCAGCACGRATTGTGCCCGCTTCAGCATCCGCAGGRTTAGTWGCWCCCATYAAGTCACGGTTTTTTARTACAGCACCTTCACCTTCAAGTACTTGAACCATAACTGGACCYGATGTCATAAARCTAACAAGTGCMCCAAAGAATGGRCGYTCGCTATGTTCAGCATAAAAACCTTCCGCTTGTTCTTGGCTAAGGTGTAACATGCGCGAAGCAACTACTTTTAAATCTGATTTTTCAAAGCGTGAGTAGATATCACCAATCACATTTTTTGCTACAGCATCAGGTTTGATGATAGAAATTGTACGTTCAATCGCCATTTTTGTTTCCATTTAAGAAGTTAAGTAAAAATCAGCCCATTCTACCATCTTATGCATGTTCTGTTAGCCCTTTTATTGGGCTTAGTCAGTTGTAATCTTGTATTTCTACTTTGGATTTTTGTCTAAAACCATTACTATCTCATTCACCAGCAAATAGTTAAGTAGGTATACAAGTCAAATATGAATCCACCATTCTTACGTATAGGCCTCTATATCCGTAGAGATGAACCTGTAATAGAACATGCTGCCATTAAGGTGATCGAGTTCCTTCAAGCTAAGTCTCTCACCATTTTCTTAAATGAACCGCTCAGCTTCTTTACTGGGCTAGACGTGATATCGATCAGCGATTTCCCGCAATCGTGTGACCTGACCATAGCCATCGGTGGCGATGGCACCATCCTCTCCGTTTCTCGTGCATTAGCGGGGACCCCGTTACCCATTGTCGGCATCAATGTTGGTCGTTTAGGCTTTCTTGCGGATCTCACACTGAATAAGCTAGAACAACAGTTGTCCGCAATTTTAGATGGTAAATATCGACAGGATACCCGTTTTTTATTACAAGCCGCCATTAACGGTGACGAGGCTAATACTATCGCCATGAATGATATCGTGGTTCACGCYCATCAAAGTCTACGTATGATCGAGTTYGAAACCTATATCAATGGTCATTTTCTTAATAGYCAACGMGCCGATGGTTTGGTTATTGCTACCCCAACMGGTTCAACAGCCTATGCCTTRTCKGCMGGTGGACCGATACTYGATGTTGACYTAGATGCCGTTGTGCTTGCTTCAGTCAGCCCTCATGCCCTTAGTAATCGCCCCTTAGTCATCGCRGCGTCTAATACCATYGATATCGTTATCAGTGAACAAAACTATACGAGTTCAATGGTGACCTGTGATGGGCGACCGGGTCAACTCCTCCAGCCAGGAGATACCATTCGCATTGAACGACACGCCAATAGAATCAAGTTATTACATTTAGAAGATCATGATCATTATTCAATCTTACGCGCCAAGCTAGAATGGGGTAAAAAACTCACATGCTAACTCAGTTAAGTGTTCGCCACCTAGCTGTCGTTGACGACCTGGAGCTCACCTTTTCCACGGCGATGACATCGCTAACGGGTGAAACAGGTGCCGGAAAATCATTATTAGTCGATGCATTAAGTCTCGTACTGGGCGATAGAGCCGATACCAATATGATTCGTCATGGTTGTGATCGTGCTGAGATTTCTGCTAGTTTTGATACCGCAAAAAATCAACCCTTACAACAATGGTTACAATCACAAGAACTCGATGATGATGGGCAATGCCATCTAAGACGCACTATCAGTAAAGATGGACGTTCTCGTGCATACATTAATGGTAGAACTGTCCCGCTAAGCCAATTACGCGCAGTGAGCGAACGTACAATAGATATTCATGGCCAACATGCACATCAGTCATTAGTTCGTGCTGAAACACAGCGTTTACTGATAGATACTATTGCCGATACGGGTACACAGTTAACAGCGCTGGCTATTGCCTATAAAAAGTGGCAATCATTACAGCAACAACTATTATCTCTGCAGCAACAAACCCAAGAGCAGTCTGCACGTTTAGAGYTGTTGCAATATCAAGTCARTGAGCTTGAAACACTGGAGCTRAGTGATGATGGCGTTCAATCTYTGTTAACAGAGCAACAACAACTTGCTCATGCAAGCCAACTGATCGGCATCGTTGAATCAGGCCTATATAAACTGTTTGAGCAAGAACAAAATGATGCCTATAGCCTTATCAGTTCAGTACTAACTGAATTAGAAAAATCACAAGAAGTTGAACCTCAATTCTCCAATATTGTTGAAACACTTAACTCCGTTATTATCCAACTCAATGAATGTGGTGGCGACTTGCGCCATTATCTCGACAATACTCACGTTAATCCTGAACGCTTAACTGAAATAGATGCACAACTCACTACGCTACATGACCTTGCACGAAAACATCATGTTGAAATCGAGTCTTTGCCTGCACATTATCAGCAACTATCTGATGAACTAGTGGGCTTATCTGGTTTAGACAATCAGTTAGAACAGTTACAGCAACAACTCAATGAACAAGAACAATCCTGTCGTGATTTGTGTGATGAAATTCGACAAAAACGTCATTCTGCGGCAGGACCGCTGGCAGAACAAATCACTGAATCAATACAAGAATTAGCGATTCCTGGTGGACGAATAGAGATTGTTATCACACCTCTGGAAAATAATCATTTCAATGACACTGGCGCTGATCATATCCAGTTGTTAGTCAGTACAAATCCCGGCCAAGCTGCAGGTGAGCTTGGTAAAGTAGCATCAGGTGGTGAACTGGCTCGCATTAGTCTTGCTATTCAAGTTGTGACCGCTGGTAGCCGTAGTGTACCAACCTTAGTCTTTGATGAAGTCGATGTCGGGATCGGTGGCGGGATTGCAGAAATTGTCGGTCGACATCTTCGAAAATTAGCGCGCACGCAACAAGTTATTTGTATTACACATTTACCAC
>NVRG01000034.1 GCA_002400805.1 Gammaproteobacteria bacterium | reverse complement strand
CACATAATTATTGCTTACCAGTATTAAAACGTAATACCCACCAACACGCTTTAATCAAAGCAGCCACCAGTGGCAATCCTAAGTTTTTCTTAGGTACTGACAGTGCACCACATGCACAACATGCTAAAGAAACAGCTTGTGGTTGTGCTGGCATATACAGTGCACATGCTGCGATCGAACTGTATGCCGAAGTCTTTGACGCTGCTGATGCCTTAGATAAATTAGAAGGTTTTGCCAGCCACTTTGGTGCTGATTTTTATCAACTTCCGCGTAATACCTCCACCATCACCTTGATAAAACAACCATGGGAAGTGCCGGAAAGTTACCCATTTGCAGATCAAGACTTGATCCCAATGCGAGCAGGTCAAACCATCCACTGGCAGGTGGCTAGCTAAGCAAGCATTAAATAAACACAACCTCTTCTTCACACCATAATAAAAAGCCCGCTAATCCTTCGATTAGCGGGCTTTTTATTGTCATCTAACTGAACTTACAAGGGCACACCAATTCGACGCGCTACTTCTTCATAAGCTTCAATCACTCCACCTAAACCTTGGCGAAAACGATCTTTATCTAACTTCTTACGTGTTTCAGCATCCCACAACCGGCAACCATCGGGACTAAACTCATCGCCTAAGACTACTTCACCTTTAAATAAACCAAACTCAAGTTTGTAATCAACTAAAATCATGCCGGCATCAGCAAATAACCTGCTCAATAGGTCATTAATTTTGAAGGTTAACTCTTTCATTTTGGCAACAGCTTCAGCAGATGCCCAACCAAATGTTTCAATGTGATATTCATTGATCATCGGATCATGCAGCGCATCGTTTTTCAAGAAAAACTCAAATAATGGTGGATTCAGTTCCATACCCTCTTCGACACCTAGGCGACGACACAAGCTACCCGCAGCAACATTACGTACTACGCACTCTACCGGCATCATTTGCATGTTTTTCACTAATGCATCATTAGCACTCAGCAGCTTTTCAAAATGCGTAGGAATACCGGCTTTTTGCAGATATTCCATGATAAAGGCATTAAATTTATTGTTTACTTCACCCTTACGGCTTAGTTGTTCTACTTTTTCACCATCAAAGGCTGAGGTATCATCACGAAAGCTTAAGATGACAAAATCTTCATCATCCGTTAAATAAACGCTTTTCGCTTTGCCTGCATATAACTCTTGTCTTTTTTCCATACGATTTACTCTTTAACCGTTATTCAACTCACGCCAATCAAATCCCGTGTCCTGCTCTGCAATCGCGATCCAACTCTGATCACAGTCTAATGCTTGGGCAAATAAAGGACGGACAATGTTTGGCGAATTATTCTTTTCACTTAAGTGCATTGCAACAATATGCTGCAAGCGCGAGGTATCTATTTTTTCCAGTAGTTTTGCTGATTGTACGTTATTTAAATGGCCCAAACGACCTGATACACGATATTTCAAATGTTCTGGATATTCACCCTGATCCAGCATATCCCTATCATGATTCGCTTCTAATAATAGTGCATCACATCCGGTTAAATGTTCTTCAATCACGGGGGTAATCGAGCCAACATCGGTCAGCAAACCCAACTTGTGTTGACCGTCATGAAAAACAAACTGACTGGGTTCTCGCGCATCATGCGGCACAGGAAATGGCTGAATTTCAATATCACCCACTGAAAAGGCTTCATGACTACTAAACTCAGTCACTAAACCCATCACGTCGGCAGCAAGGTGAGCAGCGGTACCTGCCGTTGCGTAGACTGGCAAGTTATGTTTCCTAGCTAAGACACGCACCCCATTAATATGGTCAGCATGTTCATGAGTCACCAAAATGGCCGACAACTTACTGGCATCAAAACTCAAACGCTGCAATCGCTTTTCAGTTTCACGCGCAGAGAAACCACAATCAACTAACAATGTGGTGTCTTTGTGCGAAATTAGCGTTGCATTACCACGGCTACCGCTTCCGATAGAAGCAAAACGCATTACTGCGACAATTGCTCTTGTATCAATCCTAATAAACGTTTGGCCGTATCGGTAGAGATACGGATTTCTTCCGCATCTAAAATAACGATCTTAGTTTGATCGGCATCCGAGATTAGCTTGATATAGAAAAATTCATCCGGTGCTTGGTCAACGTCATCTTCCCAGAAGCTAATTTTATCTAGCCAACTTTCATCGTCTTTTTCAACTTGGTTAAACGGGTCAATATAACGAACAAAATAGATACCACGTGAACGATCACGTTCTTCAACAGCAAACCCTTTGCTATCTAATACACGACCTACACGCTTCCATACATTAGAGAATCCTTGTTCAACCATTAAGGCTTGGTGACCACCAGTCTCATCTAACAAGACAGTTTTAACGGATGCTATTTGTGGTTGACTAGCTTTAACCGCTTCAATTTCTTTTTTATCTTGTTGATATAACACACCAAGGAAATCAGCTAACTGACGCAACATCGCTTCATCTTTCTGGGCATTATCATCATCACCACGACCAGAAACAAATACTTCAGCATGTTTTGAAGTATCACCACGTTCCATGCGGAGACGGAAAGCATAATTATCGATACCACCATCCGTATCCATCAAACCTATACGTTGATCGATACGTTTGATTTCGTAGCCTTTTTGCAACCAAAAGTTTTGCAAACGCTGCCACGTCACGTCACGATCACCTTGTATTACCAAGTGACGTTTCGCGCCTTCACCCGATAAGGCAGGTTTAGAGTCAGGTGTGATGTTGTATTTTGTGGCTAAGGGATTAGTAGCCGCTTCTTCAAACTCAGAATAAGTCGCCGTTGAGTTTTGAGTATTGGCAATGTCATCATTAATACGAGCCGTGCTTAAATCAGGAGGCACATCCAACGGCGGCATCGTTTCCGCTTTACGATATTTCTTACTGTTATCGGGTACCACTTCATCCAAGGCAGGCAAAGAGCCACAGCCACTGATGATTGCAGTCAACAGTACGGCTATAGAAGTATTTTTAAAACGTATGAAGTTCATGTAGTTAAGTTCACTCAGTTGTTATTTCAATACACCGGCAGTCATTAACGCATCACGCACCGGTTGATGATATTGTTCTGATAAAACCGTCATTGGCAAACGAATACCTTGAGGAATTAAATCCATCTGGGTTAAAGCCCATTTGACAGGAATTGGGTTGGCTTCCAAGAATAAATTTTCATGTAAAAGCACTAAATCTTTATTTATCTGATGTGCTTTTTCGCCATCACCAGCAAGGGCTGCGACACACATATTGTGCAACGCAGCAGGGGCAACATTAGCAGTTACCGAAATTGTTCCCACACCGCCGGCTAAAATGAACTCTACAGTATTGGCATCTTCGCCCGTATAAAGTTCAATTTTGTCGCCACAAAGTGTTCTTATTTGCTCTGCTCTTGAAAGATCACCTGTGGCTTCTTTAATGCCGATGATATTTGAAATGTCAGCAAGTCTAGCCACGGTTTCTGGCAGCATGTCACAGGCCGTACGTCCAGGTACATTGTATAAGATTTGCGGAATATCAACGGCTTCAGCAATTGCTTTATAGTGCAAATACAAACCTTCTTGAGTCGGCTTATTATAATAGGGTGTCACCAACAATACCGCATCGACACCTAAGTCTTTAGCATGTTGTGTCAGCTCAATCGCTTCACTGGTTGAATTAGCACCGGTACCGGCAATAACAGGAATACGACCATTTACTTGCTCAACCACCAGTCGAATCACTTCACAGTGCTCTTCAACCGTTAATGTTGCGGATTCTCCCGTTGTTCCCACGGCAACAATGGCATCAGTTCCTTCGCTGATATGAAACTCAACCAGTTTTTTTAGGCAGTCACTATCTAGCGAGCCATCTGCCCGCATGGGTGTTACCAGTGCTACCATACTGCCGCTAAACATCTTTGCAAGACTCCTAAAAATAAACGGCAATGGTACTTTGCCAGCTACAAGATGACAAGGTTAGCCACGTTTCTGTAAGGTATATTTTTATCCATCGTTAATAATTCAGGACAATTCATGAGTAAAGTTCAACTTGATCAAGCTGTACCAGACTTCGAACTTCCAAGTACTGGCGATAAAATTTTCCGTTTATCCGAACAGTTAGGAAAAAATATCCTTATCTATTTCTACCCCAAAGACAACACACCGGGTTGTACTTTAGAAGGTCAAAACTTTAGGGATAACATCGAAGAATTTAACCAACACAATACTATTATATTAGGCATATCTCGTGACAGTGTTCGGGTGCATGAAAACTTCAAGCAAAAACAAGCATTCCCCTTTGAATTACTTTCTGATGCCGAAGAGCTAGCCTGCAAACTTTTTGATGTATTACATCTGAAAAAAAATTATGGCCGCGAATATATGGGCATCGTGCGCAGCACCTTTTTAATTGATGCTAAAGGTGTATTAAAACAAGAATGGCGCAATGTAAAAGTGAAAGACCATCTTCAACAAGTGCTCGAAGCACTCGAAAACCTATAATAGTCCCCCTCGAAAAAAAAAGTTTTTAACCGACGTTTTATCGCTAAAAACACAGCAAGCCTTGGCCTGTCTTGGCTGAGGCTTTTTTAGGTAAAGTTATCCACATTTTACCCACAAGAAATCAACAGATTATCCACTTGCCATTTTTCAAAAAACACACTATCTTGTGGTTAGGCCGATCCCAAACCACTACAGGTTGTGGTTTTTAGGTTTTACTCAATTACGCAAGATCAACGCAGGATACACGCATTATGGCAAGTGAAGCTACAGCAGAAACACCCCCAAACTCTTCGACACAAAGTCAATATCAGGTCATCCGCCGTAATGGTCAAGTAACCAGCTTTGATAGTAGCAAAATCGCCGTGGCGATTACCAAAGCATTTCTCGCCGTTGAAGGTGATTCAGCTAAAGACAGTAGTCGCATTCATGAAGTTGTTGCCAAGATTACCAAACAAATTACCGGTAATTTAACGCGTAGACTTGAAGATGGTGGCACCGTTCACATCGAAGATATACAAGATCAAGTTGAGCTCGCCTTGATGCGTGAAGGTGAATATAAAGTTGCTCGTGCTTATGTATTGTATCGTGAATCACAATCACAAAAACGGGCTGAAGAAGAACAAAAACACCCTACTGCTGTTACCGAAAATGCCATTTATGTTACTGCTAAAGATGGCTCAAAAAGCCCCTTAGATCTTCAACGTCTAGAAAGCTTAATTATTGAAGCCTGTGATGGCATCGATGAAGTTGATAGCGCCGCCATCCTAAAAGATACGCAATATAATCTGTTCGATGGTGTAGGTGAATCCGATGTTGAAAAAGCATTGGTCATGGCTGCCCGTACCTTTATAGAAAAAGATCCAGCTTACAGCACCGTTGCCGCACGTTTATTAATGGATAGCATCCGTCGTGAAGCATTAACTTATGTCTACGATGCACCTCGCCATGCCTCACAACACGAAATGGCGGATGCCTACCCCGACTATTTCAAAAACTACATTCAACGTGCCATTGACCATGAATTATTAGATCCAGAACTCGCACTCTATGATCTCGATCTCTTAGGCAAAGCACTGCGACCTGAACATGACTTTAAGTTCACCTACCTAGGTCTACAAACGTTATACGATCGCTACTTTATCCATTTTGATGATACCCGTTTTGAATTGCCACAAGCCTTCTATATGCGTGTCGCAATGGGTTTAGCGATGAATGAACTTAATCGTGAAGATCGTGCCATCGAGTTCTACAACTTATTGTCATCGTTCGACTTTATGAGCAGTACCCCGACTCTGTTTAACTCCGGCACACTACGTCCACAGTTATCATCGTGTTACCTCACCACGGTGCCAGATGACTTAAGCGGCATCTACAATTCTATGCGTGACAATGCCTTATTGTCTAAATATGCCGGTGGTTTGGGTAATGACTGGACGCGTGTTCGTGGTCTCGGTGCACACATCAAAGGCACCAATGGTAAATCACAAGGTGTGGTGCCATTCTTAAAAGTGGCCAATGACACAGCGGTTGCCGTCAACCAAGGTGGTAAACGTAAAGGTGCAGTCTGTGCCTATTTAGAAACATGGCACATTGATGTTGAAGAGTTCCTAGATTTACGTAAAAACACCGGTGATGATCGTCGCCGTACCCATGACATGAATACTGCCAACTGGATCCCAGATTTATTCATGAAACGGGTAGCCGAAAATGCAGATTGGACTTTGTTCTCACCAGAAGAAGTGTCTGACCTGCATGACTTAACCGGTATACCGTTTGAAAAAGCCTTTGCTGAATACGAAGCAAAAGCAGCACGTGGAGAGATTCGTAACTTCAAAACCCTGCCGGCCAATGACTTATGGCGCAAGATGTTAGGCATGTTGTTTGAAACTGGTCACCCATGGGTCACCTTTAAAGATCCATGTAACCTGCGTAGCCCACAACAACATATCGGTGTCGTACATAGCTCAAACCTATGTACCGAAATCACCCTTAATACCTCTGATGATGAGATTGCCGTATGTAACTTAGGCTCCGTCAACTTGCCACAGCATGTTAATGAAAATGGTCTCGATGTAGAAAAACTTAAACGTACCATTACCACTGCCATGCGTATGTTAGATAACGTTATTGAATATAACTATTACAGCGTGCCACAAGCACGTCACTCTAACTTACARCATCGTCCTGTTGGTCTAGGCATTATGGGTTTCCAAGATGCGCTATACAAAATGCGTATWCCMTACAGYACYGAAGAAGCAGTGAAATTTGCTGATACCTCAATGGAAGCAGTGAGTTACTACACCATCGAAGCCTCATCAAACTTAGCKRMAGAACGTGGCGTTTATAAATCCTACGAAGGCAGCTTGTGGAGCCAAGGTATCTTGCCGATCGACTCKATCAAGATCTTGAAAGAAGCGCGTGGTGATTACCTRCAACAAGATGARAGCCAAACCTTGGATTGGGATAGCCTGCGTAATACWGTCAAAGCRCAAGGCATGCGTAACTCCAATACCATGGCAATTGCRCCAACGGCGACCATCTCAAATATCTGTGGTGTTAGCCAATCGATTGAACCGACGTATCAAAACATATTTGTTAAATCGAACCTRTCCGGTGAGTTCACYGTTATCAAYCCCTACATGGTTGAAGACTTAAAACAACGTGGCTTGTGGGATGACGTCATGGTTAACGACCTGAAATACTACGATGGTAGTTTACAAGCCATCGACCGTGTTCCARCCGARCTKAAAKYGYTGTATACCACCGCCTTTGAAATGGATTCTCGTTGGTTAATTGAAGCGGCTTCTCGTCGTCAAAAATGGTTAGATCAAGCACAGAGCTTGAACTTATATATGGCTGAACCATCGGGTAAAACCATGGATAACCTATACAAACTAGCGTGGGTGCGTGGTCTTAAAACCACCTATTACCTYCGYTCTYTRGSKGCCACYGSYRCYGARAAAACCAGCAGTACCGCGCCAACTCCGCCGTCTGTCGCCGTGGTTCCATCTAAACCTGCCGCAATATCAAGTTCTGCCGCAGCAAGTGATGAGCTGATATTGGGTGAAGGCATCGAAGCACCACAAGCATGTTCAATTTTAGAACCAGACTGYGAGGCTTGCCAATAATGTTGAATTGGGACGATCCATTTGCAGCACCAGCTGCCAAAGTTGATACCACAGAAGAWATTGCACCCGCAGCTAATGAAGCGGTAGTAGCTCCTGCGTCAGAACCGGCTTCGACTGCGGYAGTGCCTAAAGCAGCGCCGCGGCCCAACATGATGCCGTCGGCTAATGTTGCTCCGATTAATCCGGATGATAAACGCGTCATCAACGGCATGACGGATATCAACCAACTGGCGCCGTTCAAATACCCTTGGGCATGGGAATACTTCCTGAATGCCAACAAGAATCACTGGACACCGCTCGATATCAACATGGCACAAGACGTTCATGACTACCGTCATAACCTGACCATGGAAGAACGTCATGTGTATGAAAATGTTTTGTCCTACTTAACCACCTCCGACATTATAGCCATGCGTAATATCGGCTTGGCGGTGATGGAAAAAATGACCGCGCCTGAACTACAAATTTATCAAGCGCGCCAAGTGTATGAAGAAGCCCTGCATACCTGGACCTACCAACACTGCATCGAAACCATTGGTCTCGACCAAAGTGAAATCTATAACCGCTATCGTGTCGTGCCAGAGATCAATCAAAAGATTCAACTGGCCAATAATCGCCTCGGTTCAATTATGCGTAGTGACATCGACTTGACTGACCGTGATGAACTAGAAAACTTCGTCATGGCCTACACCTTCTTTGGCGGTATTTTTGAAGGTTGCTGGTTCTATAACGGCTTCAGCCCGATCTTTGCCTTGCAACGTCGAGGTTTAATGAAGGGTACTGCTGAACAATTTCAATACATCATGCGTGATGAAGTCTTGCATGCCTCATTCGGTATTCGTGTGGTCAAGCAAATCATCAAAGAAGAAAACGTCAAACTCGACCCACGTAAAGTACAGCAAATGTGGGAAGAAGCCGATGCCGCTGAAGAAATTTATGCTGGCTACATTTTACGTGACCCTATCTTAGGCTATTCCAAAGAAGCGCATATCGGCCAATTCCGCTTTATTGCCAACCGCCGAGCCAAACAGCTTGGCCATGCCGAACCCTTCCCAGGTGCCGAAGCCACGCTGCCATGGCTAGATGAACAAGCCAATATGAGGAAAGAGAAAAACTTCTTCGAAACCAAAGTCACCGAGTATCAAACAGGTGGCGGCCTTAAGTGGGATTAAACATGAAGTCAGAACGTTAATTCGTTCTGGCTTTTTTTATGCCGATAAATAAAGATTTTTAGACCAAATCAACAGATGCAATAAACAGTGATTTCTCAACAAGCACATCAGTGATTAAGAGGAAAAAGCGATGCCAAAGAATATTGAACTGTGGGATGAACAGAAAAACTATATCTGGGGAACACTCACAGATAACCACAAAGTTGAACTCTGGGATAACAACAATGATTACATCTGGGGTGAGTTGATCAACAACAAATTCAATCTTTGGTACAAAACCAATACCCGTGTCTGGGGCAGCCTAACCGGCAATAAGATCGAGCTGTGGGACGAACACCACCATCACCTAGTGGGTGAACTGAAATAAGAATAATAAACATAAGGATTTGTCGCGCTAAACGTTAAGAACAAAATGAACATGTAGTCAAACGTAAAATTCAACCATATCTTTTTTATAACGAACAAGATTTAGGAGAACGCACAATGACAAAAAACATTGAACTTTGGGACGACGAAGCCAACTACCATATCTGGGGCGTATTAACTGATGATAATAAAGTCGAGTTAACGACCAACGGCACGGTAAAAATAAAAGGCGAACTACAGGGAAACAAATTCTACCTTGGCCAACAAAACGACTCCATCTGGGGTTTTTTAAACGGCGATAAAATAGAACTCTGGGATAACCATCTACATCATATGTCCGGCGAGTTAACCTAAAGCTCATGAATTTTTTTATTTGGAATAAAAGACGAAGGCCTTTGGTCTTATAATTGTGAAACAGCAAAGCAAGACTAAATAATAGTTAGGTTTATTAAGTGCTTATAATCAAGGATGAAAGTAATGACAGAATTAAGAGGTCAGCCACTTAATGGGGCCGTATTGGCCTTATAAACATACTGTTATGTGATTCGAGAGGCTTGAAGTTCAAGTAAACAATTAAATTAAAGGGGACGCTTCCCTTTTTTAATTTACGAATATAAATTAGACATATCAACCTCC
>NVRG01000033.1 GCA_002400805.1 Gammaproteobacteria bacterium | reverse complement strand
AAGTGGCTAGTGTGGTGGGTGTATTACAAACCCCCGCATTTTTATGTCGGCAAACTAACTTCATTTTAGATGTCGCGCGCCAAGGTTTGCCAGTGAATATCAAAAAGGGGCAATTCTTAGCACCGTGGGACATGCAACATGTGGCTGACAAAGCCAAATCAACGGGCAATGAGCAGATCATGTTATGTGATCGTGGTACCTCGTTTGGTTACAACACCTTGATTTCTGATATGCGTGGTTTACCGGTAATGCGGGCTATGGATTGCCCCGTTGTATTTGATGCGACGCACTCAGTTCAACAACCTGGCGGCCAAGGCGGCTCTTCAGGTGGACAGCGTGAATTTGTACCGGTATTAGCCCGTTCGGCTGTAGCTGCTGGTGTGGCCGGTGTGTTTATGGAAACGCATCCTGAGCCTGAAAAAGCGTTGAGTGACGGCGCTAATTCGTGGCCGTTAGATAAAATGGAAGCTTTGTTAGAAACCTTACTAGCGATTGATAGTACGGTTAAACAACAAGACTTCATTGAAGATTCTTTAATTTAAGTAATAAATTCTTCGGACCGTAATGGCTCGGTATTGAGCTGTATGTAAAGCTTAAATAAATATAAGCATTCCTTGGAGGAATTAATGAGCAAAATTGTAGATATTCGTGGACGTGAAATTATGGATTCACGTGGCAACCCAACTGTAGAAGCTGATGTGATCTTAGAGAGTGGTGCCATCGGACGTGCCGCAGTGCCATCAGGTGCATCAACCGGTCAACGTGAAGCGGTAGAATTACGTGATGGTGATAAATCACGTTACTTAGGCAAGGGTGTATTAAATGCTGTTGCTGCGGTTAACGGTGAGTTACGCGATGCAGTTATTGGCATGGACGTTACGCAGCAGCAAGCCATTGATGAAAAAATGATTGCCATTGATGGGACTGACAATAAAGGTCGTTTGGGTGCTAATGCACTATTGGCCATTTCTATGGCAACAGCGCGTGCTGCAGCTAACGAAGCGGGAATACCTTTATATCGCTACTTAGGTGGCAATGATGCCAATGTGATGCCTGTACCAATGATGAATATCATTAATGGTGGTTCACATGCTGACAACAGTGTCGATCTACAAGAGTTTATGATTGTGCCTGTGGGCGCAGAAAATATTACCGAAGCGATACGTTATGGTGCTGAAGTCTTCCATGCGCTGAAAAAAGTATTAAGTGACCGAGGTTTAAATACAGCAGTGGGTGATGAAGGTGGTTTTGCTCCTGATTTGCCATCTAACGAAGCGGCCATTGAAGTCATACTTGAGGCCATTGCTAACGCTGGTTTTGAAGCTGGCAAAGATATGATGATCGGTATTGATGCGGCAAGTTCAGAGTTCTATCAAGATGGATTATATGTTCTTGCATCAGAAAATCGTTCATTAACCTCAGTCGAGTTTGTTGACTTGCTTGAGTCATGGGTGGATAAATATCCAATCATCACGATTGAAGATGGTATGGATGAAAACGACTGGGATGGCTGGAAATTACTAACGGATCGTATTGGTGAACGCATTCAGTTAGTGGGTGATGATTTATTTGTTACCAATACGGCTATTTTGCAACAGGGCATCGATAAAGGTGTGGCTAACTCTATACTGATTAAAGTCAACCAAATTGGGACTTTGACTGAAACTTTGGCCGCGATTGATATGGCTAAAAAAGCGGGTTATACAGCCGTGATATCTCATCGTAGTGGTGAAACAGAAGATACCACCATTGCTGATTTAGCCGTGGCGACCAATGCTGGCCAAATTAAAACAGGCTCGTTGTCTCGCTCGGATCGTGTGGCAAAATATAATCAACTTATTCGCATCGAAGCAGAATTAGCGGATGCGGCGAGTTATCCTGGCCTAAAGGCTTTTAAACAGGTCATTATTTAATTAATAATGAAACCCGTGATGATTTTATTAACAGTGATATTGCTCCTTCTGCAATATCGCTTATGGTTTAGTCATGATGGTCTGCCATCTGTTTTACATTTATACCGATCTGCAGAAGTTCAACGGCAAGACAATGCGGTATTAGAAGAGCGTAATCAGGTATTGGCCGCTGAAGTACAAGATTTGAAAAGTGGTCTTGATGCCTTAGAAGAACGTGCACGTAGTGAGTTAGGCATGATTAAACCGGGTGAAACATTTTTCCAACTTATTGAAGATTCCGATAGTGAATAATGATTCGGTATGGGCCGTAGTGCCTGCAGCTGGGATTGGCTCGCGCATGCAAGCCGATCGGCCAAAGCAATATCTTGATTTAGATGGGAAAACGGTTTTAGAACAGACCTTAGAGCGCTTAGCATCACATCCGAAAATTGATGGCATCGTGATTGCGATCGCTGAGCATGATCCGTGGTGGGCAGAGATCAGTGTGAACGTTGATTGCCCTGTATATGTAGTAACCGGTGGTGAACAACGGGCCGATTCTGTTTTGAATGCCTTAACAAAACTAACGTCGCTTGCTGATAACAACCCTTGGGTATTAGTCCATGATGCGGCACGTCCTTGTTTACGCCATCAAGATATAGACAGCATGTTGACTGATTTGTCCGGTCATCAGGTTGGTGGTGTATTAGGCATTCCGGTCAACGATACAGTTAAGCGAGTAAATGCAAAGCATGAAGTTGAAGAGACTGTGTGTCGCCAAGGTTTATGGCGGGCTTCAACACCACAAATGTTTCGCTTACAGGCGTTAACACAGGCTTTAGAAATGGCAAAACAACAGAAAATGGTTGTAACAGACGATGCCAGTGCTATGGAATTAGCGGGTTTCCAGCCAAAGATGGTTGCGGGCCACCCAGATAATATTAAAATTACAATGCCACAAGATCTGGCGTTAGCGAGTTTATATTTACAACAACAACGTGAGGAAAGCTAATGCGAATTGGWCACGGTTATGATGTWCATAAATTTGCACAAAACAGGCCRCTAATTATYGGTGGGGTGACAGTGCCYCATAGTCATGGCYTGGAAGCGCATTCTGATGGTGACGTACTTATTCATGCGATTTGTGACGCGTTATTAGGCGCGGCAGGCTTATGGGATATTGGTCATCACTTTCCCGATACCGATGAAGCCTTTAAAAATATCGATAGCCGAATTTTATTACAACGTGTGGTGAAAAACGTGGCCGATCTTGGCTGGCAAGTGAATAATATTGATAGCACAGTGATTGCTCAAGCACCTAAATTGGCCCCATTTATTCCTGCAATGAGAGAACTGTTAGCCGATGATCTTGCCATCTCTGCTACAGCGGTAAATATTAAAGCGACAACGACAGAAAAACTAGGTTTCGCGGGACGCAAGGAAGGCATTGCCGCCCATGCCGTAGTATTACTTATAAAAGCAGATTAAACATTGAAATCATTTGATTTTTCTACACTTCCACGTGTAAATCCATTGGCATTATCATGTTCGGCAGATATTCGCAGTAAGCCTGATTATTTCCAAGTAGATGAACAACTGCCCTTTGAACCTGATGGTGAAGGTGGTCATGTTTGGTTGCAGCTCCAAAAACGAGGCATTAATACCGATTGGTTAGCGACAGAATTAGCTAAGTTTGCTGGAGTACCCTCTGTTGCTGTGGGCTATGCTGGACTCAAAGATCGCCATGCCATTACCACTCAATGGTTCAGTATCAAGATGGAAGGTGTTGAAGAGCCTGAGTGGTCTGAGTTTGAAACAGAAGATATAAAAATAATTACTCAGACTCGCCATGGAAAAAAATTAAAACGCGGTGTATTAACCGGTAATGTTTTTAAATTGCGTTTAACCAATATTCAAGGTGATAAGGTGAATTGGGAGCGCGGGCTTAAGCTGATCCAACAACAAGGTGTACCTAATTATTTTGGTGAACAACGTTTTGGTCATCAAGCTGGTAATTTACACCGCGTTGAATATTGGTTTAGCACGGGTAAAGCGCCACGAAAGCGTAATCAAAAAAGCATGTATTTGTCCGCTGCACGTTCATGGCTATTTAACTTAGTCTTAGCTGAACGGGTCAAACGTGAAACTTGGCAATACGCGATTTCTGGTGATGTGATGTTATTAGCAGGCACTAAGGGCAGTATTTTCAACATTGATGATATTGATGAAACAATTAAAACACGTGTTGCGGCGAAGGATATTCACCCAACAGGGGTAATGTGGGGCCGTGGCACATCGCAATCACAGACTGATAGTTTAGCCCTTGAACAGCAAGTACTGGTCGAATGGCAAGTTTGGCTGCAGGGCTTGGAAAAAGCAGGGCTTAGCCAAGATCGCCGTGCCTTGCGTCTGTATCCTAGTGATTTTGCGTGGCAGTATATTGATGATGAACAACTAGAATTATCCTTCTTTCTACCCGCCGGCTGTTATGCCACATCAGTGATGCGAGAGTTAGCCGTGATTGCTGATAAAGCACATCGGAACTATCATGATGAGAAAGCTATCACAGATAGTAAATCGACAAAGGCACAAGGCATCTAATATGCGCACTAGGTTTATCTCATTTTTATGGCTGTTGTTATTGCTTCCAATGGCCATATCGGCACAAACATGGCAGGCACAAAGTGGCGAGCGTCAATTAGCCGTGTTGGAATTATTCACCGCGGAAGGCTGTGGTTTATGTCCTGCTGCTGAACGTTGGGTTCATCGCTTACCTGAGCAAGGTATTACCGATGAAAATGTAATCGTATTAGGTTTCCATATTGATTACTTGAATGATAAAAAGGCCTGGGTAGATCGTTTTGCCAGTGAAGTATTTTCAGATCGTCAGCGTCAGTTAGCACAACTTAATTTATATAAAACCATTTACACGCCTGAATTTGTAGTCAGTGGTGAAGTGGTACACAGCTACCAAAAACACGTTAAAAAAGTTATTGAAGCTGTCAATGATTTTGCGCCAGAAGCCCATATTTCTATGGCGGTGAATGAGCAAAATGGTGAGTTACTTATTAATAGTCAGGTAGTGGTTAAAGGCAAAGATAACCAACAGTTTTCACACGTGTATATTGCGTTGATTGAAGATGACATTAAAAACAAAGTCAGTGGTGGTGATAATGCCGGCAAGACATTTAATCACCAAAACTTGGTCAGAACTTGGTTAGGTCCATTCAGTCTCGATGAAGATGGTAAGGCAGAGATATCAACGACCGTGACCATGATAGATGAGTGGAATCGCAGCAAAATGAGTGTAGTGGCCTTAGTCCAAAATTTAGATGATGGCTTTGTCTTGCAAGGCTTGTCGATACCGTTAATAAATAAAGAAAATTAAATGGAATACTTACCGTTATTTGTCGATCTAAAAGATCGGGCTTGCCTTGTTGTGGGTGGAGGTGAAATCGCAGCGCGCAAAGCCAGTCTGTTATTAAAAGCAAATGCCAAAGTGACGATGGTCGCTCCCGATATTTCGGCTTCGACAAAAGCATTAGTCGAAACGAAGCAAGTAATATGGCTGAAGAAAGCGTTTGAGAAGGCGCAGCTTGTCGACCAGATGTTAGTCATTGCCGCTACGGATAAAAATGACGTTAATAAAGATGTTTATCAACATGCGAAGGCATTAAATATCTTGGTGAATGTCGCTGATTGTCCTGAACTGTGTGACTTCATTTTACCGTCAATACTTGACCGTTCCCCTGTCATTGTTGCTGTTTCCAGTGGTGGTCATTCACCTATTTTGGCTAGACAGCTACGTGCACGATTAGAAACCTTGATTCCACCCGGTTATGGCAATCTTGCTGCGTTAGTCGGGCGCTATCGCGATGCAGTCAAAGCAAAATTTTCAAAGCTGTCGATGCGTCGTCGTTTTTGGGAAACGATATTACAAGGTCAAGTTGCTGATCATGTATTAGCGGGCCGTGACGAATTGGGTGAACAAACTTTGCAAGCAGTCTTGGCGGATATCAGCCCTGAAGAATTACAGCAAGGCGAAGTGTATTTGGTCGGTGCGGGCCCCGGTGATCCTGAATTACTCACGTTTAAAGCGTTGAGATTAATGCAACAAGCTGATGTGGTCTTCTATGATCGCCTAGTTAGCAAAGAAGTATTAGCCTTGGTGCGAAAAGAAGCTGAGCAGGTGTATGTTGGCAAACAACGAGCATGGCATGCCGTACGCCAAGAAGAAATCAACCAAATGTTACTGGAACATGCCAAACAAGGTAAACGAGTATTACGTTTAAAAGGCGGTGACCCCTTTATATTTGGCCGTGGAGGTGAAGAGATTGAAACCTTAGCAGCTGAAAATATTCACTTCCAAATCGTTCCTGGAGTCACCGCAGCCTCGGGTTGTGCTACTTATGCTGGCATACCATTAACACACCGTGATTATGCTCAGAGTTGTACTTTTGTCACCGGTCAATTGAAAGAAGGCGAGTTAGAACTTAATTGGTCAGCATTGGTTCAACCACGACAAACGGTTGTGGTCTATATGGGTTTGGCAGGATTATCAGTCCTCAGTCAGCAATTCATCGAGCATGGCATGCCAGCAGATATGCCAGCGGCATTAATACAGCAAGGTACTACCGAGCACCAACAAGTGTGGGTCAGTACCATTGCAGAATTGCCTAAAGTCGCTGAACGTGAAAAGCCAGTCGCACCAACACTTATTATCATTGGCGAAGTAGTTAAATTACATAGTAGCTTAGCTTGGTTCAATGCTCATTAAACTGAGTTGAAAATCAGTGGATTTGATAGAAAAATCACCTTATTTTCATAACAGGAATTTTTCCTAATTCAATTGCAGTAGCCAAGTGATAATATTCTTGCGTCCCAAGTTTTTGATGTAAAAATAATAAGTAAAGAGAGAAGATATGTTATTCCCCCATAAACGCAAAGCACTTGCAATAATGCTGGTATCAGCCATTGCCTCTGGTGCTGTAAATGCTGCAGAAGACGGCATCGAATTAAGTGATATTGAAGTTATTGGCACCACACCCTTACATGGTGTTGGTTTGCCAGCAGACCAAATTGCCAGCAATGTTCAGTCAGCCACGGCTGCTGACATTGAAGCAAGCCAAAGCTTAGATATTACTGATTTCTTAAATAAAACTTTTGGCAGCGTGAGCATTAACTCTGCCCAAAACAATCCATTCCAACCAGATCTTCAATTTCGTGGTTTCACTGCATCACCTTTAGTAGGTGTAGCACAAGGTATATCTGTTTTCCAAGATGGTGTTCGAATTAACGAACCATTTGGTGATGCCGTTAACTTTGAATTGATTCCAGAGTCAGCGATTGCCAGCATGAACTTGATGCCAGGCTCTAACCCGGTATTTGGTTTAAATACATTGGGTGGTGCTATCTCAATTCAAACTAAGAATGGTTTCACCCATGAAGGCCATAGCTTGGAAGGCTACGGCGGCTCATTCGGTCGTAAATCAGCAACGATTGAAAGTGGTGCTAACAATGGTACCTTTGGTTACTTCTTTACCGGTGCACATACAGAAGAAGATGGCTGGCGTGATGAATCAGAATCAGACATTGACCAATTATTTGGTAATGTAAGCTACCGAAATGAGTCCAGCACATTAGATTTGTCTGTAACGCATGTTGATAGTGATCTTAATGGTAATGGTGCTTCACCTATCGAGTTATATAAACAAGATGATGAAGCGGTATTTACCTACCCAGATAATACCCAAAATGAATTAAGAATGTTTACTTTAAATGGTTCTCACTGGTTATCTGATTCCGTATTGGTTTCAGCCAATACCTATTATCGAAACAATGACCGCACTACCTTTAATGGCGATGGTGCGGAATTAGATTTTGATGGTGGTAATGACCTTATCGAAGAAGGTGGAACAGATAAGCTGGAAGATATAAATGGAAATACTATTTCACAAGCTAGTCTAGGTGGCGCAGATGGTGATGATCTTGCTTTGAATAATACCAGTGAAACGCAACAAGATAGTCTAGGTTTAAGTTTGCAGTTCACTTTCCTAAATGACTTGTTTGATCGAGAAAATCAACTGATCGTTGGTGCCAGCTATGATGATGCTGACATGGAATACAATGCTGCATCCGAAGTAGCTGTATTCACAGATGATCGTGGTACAACAGGTACTGGTGTTACGCTTGCCGATAGTGTTGTTGACGGTGATATTGATAGTGATACTTTGGGTATCTATTTCACCGATACCTTAGCGGTAACCGAGCAGTTATCATTGACCTTATCAGCTCGTTATAACCTGACCCATATTGATATTTCTGGTACCAGTGAAAATGGTGCGACTAACTTAAATGAATCGGGTACTACCCATACCTTTAGACGTATTAACCCTGCGGCTGGTTTAACGTATGCGGTAAACGATGATTTCGGTGTTTTTGGTAGCTATAGTGAGTCATCACGTGCACCTACACCATCTGAACTCGCTTGTTCAAATAAGGCGGTTCCTTGTGCATTACCTAACTCGTTCTTAAGTGATCCACCACTTGATCAAGTGGTATCGAAATCGTGGGAAGCTGGGTTACGTGGTCAAGTCAGCAATGTAAATTGGACAGTGACGGCATTCCACAGCACTAATCATGATGACATTATCTTCTTGCCCGTCGAAGAAGGCGCAGCAGGTAACTTGAACAATGGTTATTTCGACAATGTTGGCAGAACGAAGAGAAAAGGTATCGAACTAGGATTAAATGGTTTAGCACAAAATGACAAAATGAATTGGTTTGCGAACTATTCATTTGTTGATGCGACTTTTGAGTCAAGTTTCGATGTGCATAATGAGAACAACCCTGCGGGTGAAGACACTACTGTTAAAAGTGGTGATAACATCCCTGGAATTCCAAAACACAACATTAAGATTGGTGCGGACTATGCCTTCACACAGGGCTTATCTTTAGGTTTTGATGCTGCTTATCGCTCTAGTCAGCATTATCGTGGTGATGAAGCAAATAACAATGCCAAAATTGGCGGTTATGCGATTATGAATCTACATGGTCGTTACAATGTTAATAAACACGTTGAGTTCTTTGCGAAGGTAGACAACGTATTTGATACTGAATACGAAACATTTGGCTTATATGGTGAACCTGATGAAGCGCCGGGCTTAGATAGTTTGTCTGATAACCGCTTTGTTGGTGCAGGCGCACCACGTGCAGCTTGGATTGGCTTTAAAGTTTCAATGTAATCCAACTAGATTTTTTGCTCTAAATCAAAGCCGAAGCATGTTATGTGCTTCGGTTTTTTTATGCGTACAATCATTTTTATGAGTTTGATATTCGCGGTACAGATGGTTCTGATTGGTATAGAGTAAGTAACAAACTAACTCAGACCAAAATAAAGGAACCGCAGAGTGACATGCACTTTGCTGTTTTTTGAGATCAAATAAAGCGCATTGATAGATCAATGGCGTGGATATCTTTGGTTATCGCACCAATTGAAATGCGATCAACACCCGTCTCAGCAATCTCACGGACATTGCCTAGGCTAATACCACCAGAAGCTTCTAATTTAGCTTTGCCCTGATTCATCGCAACGGCTTTTATTAAGTCAGTAGTGCCGAAGTTATCAAGCATAATAATATCGGCATTGGCTGATAAAGCCTGTTCCAGTTCATCAAAGTTTTCAACCTCCACTTCGATAGTAATCGATGGGTGTAGTTGTTTTGCTTGATTCACCGCTGCGGCAATAGAGCCTGCAGCATCAATATGGTTTTCTTTAATTAAAATACCATCAAATAAGCCAATACGATGGTTATAACAATGACCACAAAGGGTGGCATATTTTTGAGCAAGTCTAAAACCAGGTATGGTTTTACGTGTATCTAGAATGTGTACGGCTAAACCTTCAACT
>NVRG01000032.1 GCA_002400805.1 Gammaproteobacteria bacterium | reverse complement strand
ACCAACTGCATCCTTAAAACTACCCTTTAAAAGCATGATAAAAATTGCTGAAGACTCCGATGTTATCGCGGTGATTCGAGCGGATGGAAAATTGTATAAAACCACCCGTTTTGTTGAAGTGGATATTGGAGGCTGTGCTTAATGGGCGTCGTCACAAAAGACCGTATTCGTGCCAAACTAAAATCAGGCGATACCACTGTGCGAGTATTACTTGCCCATCCGATGCATACGGGTCGCGGTGAGGATGACGCTGGTGATTTAATTCCTGCTGAGTTTGTACAAGATTTTCGTTGTTGGCGAAATGAGGTGGAAGTGCTGACCATAAAATGTGGTACAGCAACGGCGAAAAATCCTTATTTTTCATTTCAATTAGTGGGTGGTGAGCGTGGTGATAGCATTGCCATACGTTGGGTTGATAATTTGGGTGCGAAAGGCACGGCGGAAACCACGGTTAAATGAGTCTAAAACTTAAAGTAAATCTATTCTTTGCCGTACTCCTTCTATCTTCTTTGTTGGCAAGTACTGGCGTATTGATTTCAAATGCTCGGCAATCAGTACAGTCTGAAGTTGAAAGTACCATGAAGGCATCGGCCAGGTTAATTACAGTGACATTGTCTGGCACCTTGTTGAGTCGAGAGATGCGGGTGAGTGACCAAATCCATGACATGGTGCAGGCATTGAGTGAAATTCGCAGTCTACATATCTTGATGTTTGATTCCCAAGGCCTGTTATTTGAAGGTGAACCGGAAACCAATTTATCAGTAAGGCCCCCAGATTGGTTTATCAAAGTCTTGTTTCCCAAAATTCAACCGCTAACCAAGCGTTTTGGTGGTGGCCATATGGTTATTTATGCCGCGCCGTTGCAAGAAATTAGTGAACGATGGCTGGATATTCGCGGCATTCTTGCTTTGGGCTTAGGTATTTTTATTTTTGTGGGTCTGTTTCTGTATTGGGGCATCGATAGATTAATGCGGCCCTTACAACGATTAGTGGATGCATTAGCTGGCTTTGAACGAGGCGACTTGCATTTACGATTACCTCGCTTTGCCTTGGCTGAAATGGATCAGATCAGCCAAACCTTTAATCGTATGGGCCAAGCTCTGGAGTTGAGCTCCGAGGAAAATCGTCGTCTTGCGGTATTAGTGAAGCAATCGGGGGATGCTATCTTATCGTTGGATCATGCAAGTAATATTACTTTTTGTAATCCCGCGGCTGAAAAATTGTTTATGCATCAAACTAAGTTATTAATCGGTGATTCATTAGCAAATATAGGCTTTACCGAGCATCAACAACACATCACCACCCTCATCGAAAATTGTCAGACAGTGGAAAACTTGGAAACAGGATTGCTGCAACCGGATGGTGAGGTGGTCTCGGTATTATTTTCTACGGTGCCGTTATTTGATTCGGAACGAAGTGTTATAGGTGTTATTTGTACCTTGCGTGATATCACGGAACATAAACAAGCTGAAGCAGCAGAAAATCAGCTGCGTGAAACGCGCTTATTAGCTCAGCATATGGCCGAAGTGCAAGAAGCTGAGCGTCGTCATTTAGCGCGAGAATTACATGATGAGTTAGGTCAATGTTTGACGGCGATTAAGACGGATGCGGTATTGATTCGTAATAGAACACAAACATCGGAGCCAAAATTATTTACCAGTGCTCAAGCGATTATTGATGTGGCCAGTCATATCTATGATGTAGTGCATAATATGATCACGCGACTACGGCCCAGCCCTCTGGATGACTTAGGTTTATTGCCTACTTTGCAAGAGAGCATTGCCGCGTGGCAGCAACGACAGCCAGAAATTAACTTTAAACTTGATGTTACAGGTAAACTGGATCACTTGAATGAAGCGATGAATATGACCGTCTTCAGGGTTGTTCAAGAGTCGCTGACTAATGCAGTTCGTCATGCAGGTGCATCAGAAATATCCGTTATTGTTGCCAATCAACCAGATGAGCAGCAGCAAGATCAGATTACTATTGATATACGCGATGACGGTAAAGGAATGGAAGTGAATGACTTTCATTCAGATGTGGATTTTGGTTTGTTAGGTATGCGAGAACGTGCCCACAGTCTGGGTGGTCAATTCAATCTGGAAAGTAGTCTAGGAAATGGCGTCAGAATACATATTACGATTCCTTTAGGAGCGGATAAAACAGTATGAGTGAAAATAAAACAACCGTATTACTGGTAGATGATCATGAACTGGTCCGTGCTGGTTTTCGTCGTTTACTTGAAGATGGTGAGCAATTTAGCGTGATTGCCGAAGCCGGCAGTGGCGAGCAAGCCGTACAAGACTATGTCAAGCATCACCCCCAAGTTGTGGTGATGGATATATCAATGCCGGGGATTGGTGGTATCGGAGCCATTGAGCGCATCATTGCGCGTGATTCTTCTGCCCATATTTTAGTCTTGAGTGTGCATGAAGACAGTGTCTTTACGACCCGAGCCTTGCAAGCCGGTGCCTTAGGTTTTATTCCAAAACGCAGTGCTCCTGAAGAAATGCTGAAGGCTGTGCACCAAGTGGCACAAGGTAAAATGTGCATAGATCCGGCGATTGCCCAACAACTTGCCATGCAGAAGTTGACCGGTTCGGACAATGTATTGGATGTATTAAGTCAACGTGAGTTTGAGGTTTTTCGTTTATTAGCTGAAGGAAAAACGGTCAATGACATTGCAGGAATCTTAAGCCTTAGCCCAAAAACAGTGGGCACACATCATACCAATATCAAACAAAAGTTAGACGTATCAAACTCAGCGGAATTAGCACGCTTGGCTATCCGCAGTGGTTTATTAGAAGCCTAGCTGACTACTAAGGAAAATCCTGAGTGATGACGAGATTTTTCCTCTAACATAATACTTTTAACAGGCGTAAATTGTTATCCGAGTCAGCGAGAAAACTCTCGTTTATTAATTTTTTATAGAGGTGATTACTATGTGGACTAAGCCAGAATATTCAGACATGCGTTTCGGTTTTGAAGTAACAATGTACATCTGCAACCGTTAATAGCAGCTAAGAACATCAAAACCCCGGTACGGCAACGTACCGGGGTTTTTTTATGCCTGAAATTTACGTATCCGAATAAGGAAAATCCTTACTGGTATGGCGGGTATTTCTGAAGTCAATGTGCTCCGTGAGGCGTAACATTACTTTTGCTGCTTGAAATACTTCAAGCAGTTTTTTTATAACTTAAAAATAGAAGAGAGAAAATATTATGTGGACTACTCCAGAATATTCAGACATGCGTTTCGGTTTTGAAGTAACAATGTACATCTGCAACCGTTAATATCGGTTTTTGATGTGTGCTCGGAGCTTCGGCTCCGAGCATCTTCACATAGTTAAATCAGATAGTTTTGATATCAGAGTTATCTGATTTAGTTGTGTCTCAGCGGAATAATAAATTATGTTTGTACATGTATTAGGTTCGGGTGCCGGTGGTGGCTTCCCGCAATGGAATTGTAATTGTGAAAACTGTAAAGGGGTAAGAGCCGGAACTATTAAAGCAACAAAACGGACACAGTCGTCGATTGCCATCAGTGCCAATGGCACCGATTGGATTTTGTTTAATGCTTCACCCGATATCAAAAAACAGTTAGATGATTTCCCTGCAATACAACCTGCTCGCCAAGTACGTGATACGGCGATTACTGCGATTGTGATCACTGATGCGCAAATAGATCATGCCACCGGTATGCTGACTTTGCGTGAGCATAATAAACCTTGGGAAGTTTATACCACGGAAGCCGTTCGCCAAGATTTAACAACGGGATTCCCAGTGTTTAATATTCTCGGACACTTCCGAGGCATTAATCATCATGAGATTTCTACTGATCAATCAGTGTTTACCATTCCAACAGCTGAAGGTTTAGAGTTTACTGCGGTGCCATTATTGAGTGAGGCGCCACCATATTCACCTCATCGTGGCAATACGGTGCCAGGTGACAATATTGGTATGAATATTAAAGATACGCGCAGTGGAAAAAGCCTGTTTTATGCGCCTGGTCTAGGTGTGGCTGAACCACATGTGCTTGAATACATGAGTAATGCAGATTGTATTTTGATTGATGGTACCGTGTGGACAGATGATGAAATGTCACATGAAGGCATTAGTGATAAACGTGCCAGTGAAATGGGCCATTTAGACCAATCTAGTGATGGTGGTATTTTGAGTATCCTTAATTCGATGGATAAACCACGCAAGATATTGATCCATATCAATAATACTAACCCTATATTGAATGAAGAATCACCTCAACGTGCTACATTGAATAAAGCAGGAATTGAGCTGGCATTTGATGGCATGGATATCGAGCTGTAAGCCAAATATTAGTACGTAATAGAAAAATACGAAGGGTATTTAAATGTCAGAAAATACACCATGGACACGTGAAGAATTTGAGCAACAATTACGTGCCAAAGAAGAGTTTTATCATATCCGTCATCCCTTGCATGTGAAAATGCATTCAGGTGAAATGAACAAAGAACAAATTCAAGGCTGGGTGGCTAATCGTTTTTACTATCAAACTGCTATCCCGGTAAAAGATGCGGCGATTATGGCTAATTGCCCAGAACGTGATGTACGTAAACACTGGGTGCAACGTATTCTGGATCACGATGGTTATGAAGGTGAAGAGGGCGGTATCGAAGCGTGGTTAGCTTTAGGTGAGTCGGTCGGTTTAACCCGTGAAGAACTTTGGTCAGAAGAACATGTCTTACCGGGTGTACGCTTTGCTGTTGATGCTTATATTAATTTTGCCCGTAAAGCGCCGTGGCAAGAAGCGGCCAGTTCATCGTTAACAGAGATGTTTGCGCCTAAGATTCATCAATCTCGATTGGATAATTGGCCTAAAATGTATCCGTGGATTGATGAAAAAGGCTAYTCCTATTTCCGTAAACGTTTAACGGAAGCACGTCGTGATGTGCAGCATGGCTTAGATATCACCTTAGATTATTACAAAACACGCGAAGAACAAGARCGWGCGCTTAGCATTTTACAGTTCAAGTTAGATGTACTTTGGACCATGTGTGATGCTATGTGGATGGCGTATATTGAAAAACGTCCTCCATTCACCTTTGAGGTTGAATTATGAGTGAACCTGTATTCACWGCCGACAGCATCCCAATGTTAGCSTTAGGCTAYCGATTTCAATGGGAACAAGCACAAAACTGCAATGTGTTGTTATACCCCGAAGGTATGGTCAAATTGAATGGTGCTGCCGGTGARATATTGAAACGCATTAGTGAAAAACAACAAACAGTAGCCGACCTTATCTCTGAATTAAAAGTCGCCTTTAATGGTGCTGACTTGGATGATGATGTTTACAAGTTTTTGGAGGAAGCATATGACAACGACTGGATCAGAACAGAAACAAGCACCGGGTAGTATCGRCAGTGCCATTGGTAAAGTTGGAGATCAAATTCGCCAACCTCTGTGGTTATTAGCCGAGCTTACCTATTCTTGTCCCTTACAATGTCCGTACTGTTCAAATCCTATGGACTTTGCCAAGGTTAAAAATGAATTAACGACGGAACAATGGTTAGATGTCTTTCGTCAGGCGCGCGCGATGGGTGCCACTCAATTAGGACTTTCAGGTGGTGAACCATTAACACGTCCGGATTTAGTTGAATTAATCACTGAAGCAAGAAAAATGGGCTTTTACACTAATCTGATCACCTCGGGTATCGGAATGGATGCAGAAAAAGTCGCTGAGTTTAAAAAGGCCGGCCTAGATCACATTCAAGTGAGTTTCCAAGCAAGTTCAGAAGATTTAAATAATCTGATTGCCGGAACCGATGCCTTTAAACATAAAATCGAAATGGCCAAAGCAGTGAAAGCGAATGGTTACCCCATGGTTTTATGTTTTGTAACCCATCGACAAAATATTGATCAAATTGATGAGATCTTAGATCTTTGTATTGAATTAGATGCTGATTATGTTGAACTTGCTACCACCCAATATTATGGTTGGGCGATGCATAATCGTGATCAATTAATGCCGCTGAAAGAGCAGTTAGTTCGAGCAGAGGCCATTGCCCATCGTTATCAGGAAGAGCAGAAAGGTAAGATGAAAGTCTACTATGTGGTCCCTGATTATTTTGAAGAACGCCCTAAAGCATGTATGAATGGTTGGGGTAATGTGTTTTTGACCGTTACACCTGATGGCACGGCCTTGCCTTGCCATGCGGCGCGTGAACTGCCTGGCATGGTATTACCTAATGTTAAAGAGCTGTCGATTGATGAGATCTGGAATGGCAGTGAAGATTTTAATCGTTTCCGCGGTTTTGATTGGATGCAGGAACCTTGTCGTTCATGTGATGAAAAAGAAAAAGACTTTGGCGGCTGTCGTTGCCAAGCCTTTATGTTGACAGGTGATCCAGCAAACACGGATCCGGTCTGTAGTAAATCACCCCAACGTCATTTGGTCGATGAAGCCTTAGAACAAGGTCGAATAGAAGCGGCAAAAGAGACGGTGGAACAAAAACCGTTGGTATTTAGAAACCCTAAAAATTCGAAACGAATCAGTGGCCTCTAATTCTGCGATACGCACCCAAGGCCTGACCAAGCAATATGGTCAGGCCTTGGCGGTTAATAAGCTTGACCTTGATATCAAATCGGGTCAGTTCTATGGTTTGTTAGGGCCTAATGGCGCGGGTAAAAGCACGACTATTCATATGCTGACCACGATGACCTCAGCGACGTCAGGTGAGGCATGGATTGCAGAGCAAAAATTAACTGATGATCCGGTGGCGATTAGAGCGATGGTCGGATTAGTCTTTCAAGACTCAGCCTTAGATCGCACSATGTCGATTGATGAAAACCTGCAATTTGCCGCTGCCTTGTATCATTTAAAWCCTCAACAAGCGGAGCAGCGCATTGATGAGTTRCTCACTGTTTTTGGTTTGCAAAAACAACGACAYAAAAARCTGTTGGCCTTATCCGGTGGTCAACGTCGTGCRGTGGATATTGCCCGTGGCGTTTTACATAAACCTAAAGTRTTATTTTTGGATGAACCGACGATTGGCTTAGATTTGCCCAACCGTCGTGCCATTTGGCGTTTTATTGAACAGTTACGTCGGGAAGAAGGCATGACGGTATTCCTGACGACGCATTATCTGGAAGAAGCTGCAGCCTGTGATCATGTCGACTTTATTCAACAAGGTGAGTTACAACAAGGTGGAACACCTAAAGCCTTAATGGAACAATTGGGCGCTTATATTCTGGAAATTGAGACGCATGTTCCAGATGATATTAAAGCTCAGTTGTTGCCTGAGTTTGGTCTGCCAATACAAGAAGACCAACAATTAAGCTTTAAAATTGAAGCTGATGATGTGGATTTTCAGCAGTTACAACAGAGCTTAGGCGAAACCATTAGTGCGATGCAGTGGCGACGACCTAATCTTAACGATGTCTATTTATGGACGTTTTGTGCCCCAGAACAAGGAGAGGCTGCATGAGCTGGCGTCCAGTAAAAGCGGTYGTCGGCCGTGAAATGAGTAAGTTATTTCGTCAACGTGCACGATTAATCAGCTCGATGGTTCGRCCRCTGATTTGGTTATTAGTCATTGGTTCWGGTGTTGGCAGCATGATGCAAGGTCAACAACAAGMAGATTATTTAACMTTCCTRGTGCCAGGMATATTAGCGATGACCTTATTATTTGCATCACTGTTGTCGGCATTAACGCTAGTYTATGACAAAGAGTTTGGTGTGATGCGCATGATGATGATTGCGCCTATYGCTCACTATTGGATCGTGTTATCTAAATTGATAGCTGCAACGTTGACCGCGATGGTGCAAGCCATACTATTGTTACTACTTTTATTAGTGTTGGGTTTAATAAGCGTAAAAATTGCGGTTAGTTTAATACTGCCTGCGGTGTTAACCGCTATCTGTTGCGCGGCAATAGGTGGCTTGATTGCTGTTTGGTCAAAAAGCATCGATAACTTTGCGGTGATCATGAATTTCTTCATTTTTCCGGTGTTTTTCTTGAGCGGCGCCTTATATCCAGTSAATCAGTTGCCKGAAACATTACGTTATATCGTGGTAATAAACCCRTTTAGCTAYGGCGTAGATTTGYTGAAACATGCAGTRCCTRATGTGCCCACGGATTTTTCAGTTCTCACCGATGTGGCCGTATTAGTGGGTTTCTCTACTGTKGCAATTTTAATTGCATGCTGGCAGTTTTCTCGTGAATCKGTGCATGAACCTTTGTTTCATCGGGTWAGYGGTAARCGTTAGTGACAACTGCCRAGTCCTTTTTTCTCTAAATAACATTGGTGGTAGTCTTCTGCTGGATAGAAAATACTGGCAGCAGTAATTTCTGTGACYACGGGATGGGCAAAGGTATTWGTCKCGTTTAAATYTTGTTTGGCCGTTAATGCCTGTTGTTGCTGCTCATCATTATGGTAAAAAATAGCGGAACGATATTGAGTGCCTAGATCTGGACCTTGGCGATTGAGTGTWGTYGGATYATGAAGATGCCAAAAKACATTGAGCAATTCRTCAAAACTGATTTTAGYGGTATCGAAAGTAACTTCGATCGCTTCAGCATGGCCAGTAGTACCMGTGCAGACTTGTTTATAATCAGGATCGAGCGTTTCWCCAYTGGTATAACCCACCCGTGTTGATTGAACGCCGTCTATTTCTCGGAAACGGRCCTCAACGCCCCAGAAGCAACCGGCAGCAAACGTAGCAATAGCCATATTTTTTCTCCTTAAACTGAATGAAGTTGCACCTATATATGAAACCTTTTACCCTTGTTAGTTCTGTAGCTCCTAACGTAAGCTTGAGGACGGTGATATGGCAACAAATTTAGACTATGCMCATTCTAATATGGTGGCACAACAAGTGCGACCTAGTAATGTATTAAATCCACWCGTTTTRGCTGCATTGAAAGCRATTAAGCGGGATAAATTTGTCGCCGACGATTTAGTRGASCTTGCCTATGCCGATACCCAATTAGCCATTGGTTTTGGTCAGTTTATGTTATCACCGGTATTAGAAGGTCGATTTTTACAGGCATTAAATATTCAAAAGGATGAGAAAGTGCTTGAGTTAGGCACTGGATCTGGTTATTTCACTGCCTTATTGGCGACATTAGCGGATCATGTGTTCTCAGTAGAAATTTTTGCTGAACTTTCGCAGCTGGCCCAGCAACGTTTAACCGACATGACTATTACAAATGTGACCTTAAATATTGGTGATGCGGCAAAGGAATGGCAGTTAAAAGGTCGAGTAGATATTATTGTTGCCACCGCTGCATTTGTTAGTGTGCCAGATGCTTATTTGCAAGCATTAACGGTGGGAGGGCGGATGTTGGCCGTGGTGGGAAAAGCGCCAGTGATGTCCGTGCAATTAATTCAGCGTATAAGTGAACTGGAGTGGCATACTAATAGCGTGTTTGAAACGTTGATCCCCGCGATGATCAATGCTGAGCCTAAGCCTGAGTTTAATTTTTAAGAAGAGATATTGTTATGAAACAAATGACCGTAACAGAGTTGCGTGACTATTTAGCGACGGATGTAGCGCCTATCCTGATTGATGTACGTGAAACACATGAATTGCAGCATGGCATATTAGAAGGTGCCATTCATATTCCTATGCAAACCGTGCCTGCTAAAATGGCTGAATTTGATCAAGACAAAACTAAACCGGTGGTATTGATTTGTCGCTCAGGTAAACGTAGTGATCAAGTGGGCCAGTATTTAGAGCAAAATGGTTTTAGTGATGTGATTAATTTGGCTGGCGGCATGAATGCTTGGGCAGCAGAGATTGATACCAGTATGTCGGTTTATTAGGAAAAATAATGAAAAATTTTAGTATCAGCATGATGCTGATAGTGTCGTCATT
>NVRG01000031.1 GCA_002400805.1 Gammaproteobacteria bacterium | reverse complement strand
TGAAAATCTCGATAAAGCAGCCTACTTATTGTAGGTTTTTTTATGCCTGAGATTCATGTTACTGTTCCAATACATTTATTTAGCTAATAGACACATCGCAGGCAGTAAAATGGCAGAACCAACCCTTACTCAACAAGTAAATGCAGTACTTGCAACTCTTACTTCTGATATAAAAAACCATAAACTAGAGATCCCCTCCCCCCCCGATCTTCTCATTAAACTTCGTGAAGTAGCCGCTAACGAAAATTCCACCATTGATGACATTGTCGCTGTCGTCAAACATGATCCTCATATTTCGGGCCGACTAATAAAGGTGGCTAACTGTGCCCTCTTTGGGGCTCGTCAACATGTAACCAGTGTAAAAGCAGCTGTTTCTCGCCTGGGCTTATCAAAAGTACAAAATTTAATTATTGGCTTAACTATCGCTCAGAGTATGATGCAGGCTAAAACTCTTGGCCTAAAAGAATATTTTGAAACTATCTGGCAACAAAGCAATCGCGTTGCTGCGATAAGTTCTGTGTTAGCACTGAGAAAAACAAAAATAGACCCTGAAAAAGCCTTACTTGCTGGTATGGTTCATAATATCGGTACTCTTCCTTTGGTTCTCCGGCTTCACCGTATCCCGGAACTACAAAAGAACCAAAAAGTCTTACAAATGGTTGCCGATGTCGTCATTCCGAAACTCTACGCTAGCGCCGGCGAGTTGGTCATGAAAAGTTGGAATTTTCCCGCTGAAATCACAAGTATTGCACTTTCTCATCGTGAGTCACAGCGTGAAGCTAGTGATGAAATCAACTTAGATGACATTGTGTTGATCGCTCATCAACTAAGTAAACTAACTGACTACACTAAATTTAATGGTGACGATTCTTCTCTGCTTAGTGCCCCAGTGTTTAAGCTGTTCTGGAATGACCAAGAACACGCCGAAGAAGAACTCATATCTTTCCATGAAGAAATAGATCAAATGATGCAAGTAATGAGTAACTAATTGACATATCGAACAATTTTATTTTAGTCACAATAGTTAGATAAAAAACACATAATTTACTTGCTAAGCCTATAAAGCCTCAGTATAATTCTCGTCTTCATTGCCGGTGTAGCTCAGTTGGTAGAGCATCTGATTTGTAATCAGAGGGTCGTAAGTTCAAGTCTTATCTCCGGCTCCAGATATNTAAAAGCCTCAGTATTTATACTGGGGNTTTTTTATTGYYTAAAATTTMKCTRTCTWAATTAMACATCGCATTTATTAATGCTTCATTACYGYAGCGTCTCAWGATCGAATCACCYACKTCTTKAACKCCCCAYTTTTATTGTCCCWAATTARCACTAGTACCTAAGTACAATAGCAAGGCTARTRCCCTAGTGATATCGTAGAAACNAGTAACTGMTCTCAATMATTGAGAACACGAATRACAGCAATATRTGAGTTCAAYCTTCTAGAGGAGTGAGAATCATGAATAAYTGGYTATTTGTAACWGTTCTTATTGTMCTYGCCWCAATCTGGCAYTGGTTTCATAACGTTAAAMRTCAATCAATGCRGAARRTAMGRRTGCARGCTAWAMRAGAACCACAGMRCTTTCAYGGCGTGAGTATTCGTCCTTGCTCACAAAGCTGTAGCGGTGTTCAAGAGATGAAGAAGCAACGTTTTCTCTCAGCAGAAACACCTCCATTACCCCTTGAAGGTTGTTCGAGACTAAGCTGTGAATGTTCATACGTGCACCATAAAGATCGCCGTCATATTGATGACCGCCGCTTTCTGAATGGTATGCATCAAAATGATCGTAGGATTAGGGCAGACCGTCGGGATCAAAGCTTTGCCTGATAATACATAGGGAAAAACAAAAGGGAATAGTTAGCTTAGCCCTGTTATTTTACTGAGAGTGCCATTCGCACTCGCAGTAACCCTGCCTCTATCCGTCACCCACGGCCGTTGTCCTATTGGACGCATTCACCTTCTAGTTATCTATGCTATTCTTGCTTGAAATAGTTAACTCTTGAGGGTGAGACAGATCGTACTTCCTCCTTGTACTGTTTACCGTTAAACGTGCAGCTATTCGGGTAAGTTTCCAGCACATTTAGATCACTTTCATCCCGAATTGTTAATGCAATAAGATGTGAGTAATAAATAACTGTTGATATGGCTAACTTACCACTGAAAAAAGCTGACGAACTTGCGATTAGCCTCCATCAGGGCGATAAGCTGATGTTGGACGCTGTATTTCATGTTTTGCCTGATCTGTTTTTCTTAATGGATCCAGACGGCACGATTATCGACCATCACTGTCAATCTTCGTCGGATCTGTATGCCCCACCACAGTCTTTCCTCGGCAAAAAAATGCAGGATGTATTGCCCTCGGATGCCGCCAGCCAATTTAGCCAAAATATAAACTCACTAAAAAATACTGGTGGTTTTGTTACCTTTGATTACGATCTAGAAATGCCTGAAGGTCTCAGGCACTTTGAAGCTCGGCTAACTCAACWTCCTRACAGCATGCATATCATTGCTGTGGTTCGCGATATCTCAGATCGYAAACAAGCTGAAGAGAAGTTGGCGAAAAAATCAAAGGAACTGGCTGCAGCAAACAGGCAATTGCAATCAACGAATAAAAGCTTACTAGCAGCACAACTGCAGATTGCTGAGAGTGAAGATAACTACAGCAAATTATTTAACCTGTCTCGTGACGGTTATGTCATTAATAAAGGTTCKGGAGAGTTAATCAACCCGAACCCAGCTTATATAGAGATGCTMGGCTATGACARAGACGAAATATTTAAACTGACTTGGCGAGATATTACCCCTGAAAAATGGGTCAAGTGGGAATTGAAAACCTATGGTAGTCAGCTTCTCGAACGAGGCTTTACCGACTTATATGAAAAAGAATACATTCGAAAAGATGGCACTATTTTCCCAGTACAAGTACAAGCCTTTTTATTGAATCARCCAAAAAGTATTGACGATGCKCTTATTGCMGCSTTYGTCAGAGATATAAGCGATCGAAAACAAGCCGAAMACGAACTGCAAAAGCTCTCCCGAGCGGTTGAATCAAGCTCTTCGAGTGTCATTATTACGGATCATCTGGGCAATATCGAATATGTAAATCCCAAATTCACTGAAACAACGGGTTATGAAAAAGAAGAAGTCATTGGCAAAAATCCAAGTATTTTACAATCTGGCGAAAACCCGGATTCTGTTTACGATGAGTTATGGCAAACGATAGCTTCTGGAGAAGAATGGAAAGGTGAATTCCATAATCAGAAGAAAGATGGCTCCTATTACTGGGCACGAAACTCAATATCCGGAGTTAAGAACGATGAAGACGAAATAACTCACTATATTTGTATTCAAGATGACGTTACCCATGAATATGAACTTTCAGAAAAACTCAGTTATCAAGCCTCTCACGATGCATTAACGAGTTTAATAAATCGGCATGAATTTGAACGTCGAACAGAACGCTTACTGGCTTCGCTCAAACATGACAAAGGCATACATGCCTTATGTTTCTTAGATTTAGATCAATTCAAAATTGTGAACGATACCTGTGGTCATATTGCCGGTGATGAGATGTTACGCCAGATAGCCACATTAATACAAAATACGGTAAGGCATCGCGACACCCTAGCTCGCCTTGGCGGCGATGAGTTTGGCGTATTAATGGAGCATTGTTCACTCGACGATGCYCATCGYGTTGCCACCTCTATTCTTCAAGCKGTCCAGGCTTATCAATTTTCATGGGAAGACTATAGTTTCAAAATAGGGGTAAGCATTGGCTTAGTGCAAATTACAGAAACCACTCCCAACCTGACTGAACTATTAAAAAATGCGGATGCTGCCTGCTATGTCGCTAAAGATAATGGCCGAAATCGAATACATGTTCATGATGTAGATGATGCAGAAATTGTTCACCGTCATGGTGAGATGCAATGGGTCACGCGTATTAATAAAGCATTAATAGAAAATCGATTCTGTCTCTAYGCTCAGGCYATCGTGCCACTCMATGCTAACGGCGGTAAACATTATGAGTTCCTGATCAGAATGATCGATGAACAAGGGAAAATAATACCTCCCGGTGCCTTTTTACCTGCTGCTGAACGCTATAATCTCATCTCAAAAATTGAYCWTTGGGTGCTTGAAACTGTCTTTGATTTATTAGAAAACAATCCTGCGTTTCTTAAACAAATCGACTTTTGCTCTATTAACCTGTCAGGCCAGTCACTGACTGATATGAGCTTTCAGGATCATGTGGTTAAGAGATTTACTCATACCTCCATTCCACCAGGAAAAATCTGTTTTGAGATAACCGAAACAGCTGCCATCAGCAATTTAAGCACCGCCACCTTATTTATTTCTAAAATGAAAGTATTAGGCTGCCAATTTGCATTGGATGATTTTGGTAGTGGCCTGTCATCCTTCGGTTATTTAAAAAACTTATCGGTCGATTTTCTGAAAATTGATGGTATGTTTGTCAAAAATATTGTCGACGATCCCATTGATCGCGCCATGGTCAAATCCATTAATGAAATTGGACAAGTAATGGGCATGCAAACCATTGCTGAATTTGTTGAGAATGATGAGATAAAAGCCATCTTGCAGGATATCGGCGTTAACTTTGCCCAAGGCTATGGTGTGGGGAAACCCGTTCCATCAAATGATATCTTAAAAGGTGATTGGCTAACCTAGTTTGGTTTTAACTCAATAAGTAAGAATAAACAACGTTTACTAACTGGAGCCCTTTCATGTGCATACACGATAATCAAACAGCGATCGATTTAGGCTTTACCAAGCAAGAAGTGTTCGCTGGCACACATATCTGTTTCATCTACAGTAATGAGACCGAGCGCCGACGGATCACAGTACAGTATCTGGCCGCGGCCTTTCGTGAGAATGAAAAGGTCGTTTTTTATGCTGATAAATGGGATACAGAACAATTAAGAMAACAACTGTCAGACGAAGGTGTCAATGTCGCTTTAGCTGAAGAATCTGGCCAGTTAACAATTTCTGATGTAGCCGCCGCTTATTTCCCTAATGGTTCATTCAGCGCAGATGAAATGTGGGAACGATTAAGCTCTGCTTACGATGACAGTATCGAAAATGGCTATAAAGGCTGGCGAGGAGCTGGAGAAATGACGTGGGCTCTTAGAGATATTCCAGGCAACGATCAATTAATTAAATATGAGGCTGGCATTAATGAGGAGATGAAAACACGACCTTATACCGTTTTCTGCCAATATGATGCTAATTTATTTAGTGGTGCTACCCTATTAGAAGTTTTACGTGTGCACCCATACATGATTGCCAAAGGCCAAGTCGTTAGCAACCCTCACTACGAAGCAGCCTAAACTAATTTAATTGTGGTCATCAGATTGCTACATAACGGTAAGTAACTCGTCTTATTTTCATATAAGAACAGTTAACATAACCAGATATTAGTTATAAAATCATATAGATAGACAAATTCAAGAAAAAACATTATTCTTTTTGTTCGAGTTATAAACGTATTTATCCGTTAATTGTGAAAGCAAATAGGCAGGATGCATTATGAGCAAACTCACAAGCTACATAAAACAAATGTCTTTCTGGTGGTTTGTTGCGATATTCACCTCACTGGTCATCGGCATATCAGGTAGTTTAATCGCACTCCAAAGCTACCTGCTTCACGGCGAGATAAGCCGAGAACTACTTATTATCGGCCTTGTCGCCACCTCACTGACTGCTATCACGGTAGTGACCATTGCCGGTTTTATCTTTGATCAACTTCGAGTGGAAGGTGAAGACTTACAACTTGCAGCTCGCGTATTTAACGATGCCCATGAAGGCATTGTCATTACCGATATGGATAATACGATAATTGATGTAAACCCGACATTCACACATATCACCGAATACGACCGAGATGAACTTATAGGCAAAAGTATCGATTTGCTTATCTCTAATAGCAATAAAGGTAAGTTTTACCTTCATATTTGGCGAGCGCTAGCTAAACACGGCCACTGGAAAGGTGAAATATGGAGCCGCAAAAAAAGCGGTCAACTGTTTATCGGCAGACTAACGATTTCAACCTTGCTGGGTGATGAAGGTGAAACATTACATTACGTCTGTTTGGTTTCAGATATGACGGAAAGCAAAGAGCWACAAAAAAAGCTAGAGTTTATGGCACATTATGATGTGCTCACCAAATTACCTAACCGAGCGTTATTTTCTGAGCGTTTTTCTGATGCTGTCACGCATAGTAATAATACGAACTCATTGCTCGCYATTTGCTTTCTTGATTTAGACTATTTCAAACCTATTAACGATAACTTTGGTCATATMATMGGTGAYAAGTTACTYATCGAAGTAGCACAACGGATCAAAGTTAATATTCGTGATGAAGACACTGTTTCTCGWGTTGGCGGTGATGAGTTTGCMTTATTATTAGGTGATCTTCATTCAATTGCTGAATGTGAACAATTACTTATTAGAATTCACAGTACACTCGCTCAACCCTACATTATCGAAGATAAAAGCATTGTGATTAGTGCTTCMAGCGGCGTAACCATCTATCCACAAGACGATGCCGATCCTGACACCTTGTTACGTCATGCAGACCAAGCGATGTATAAAGCCAAATTAGCTGGCCGCAGCCATTATCAATTATTCAATGCACTTGATGACCAGCAGACCATAAGAAAGCATCTTCAACTACAAGAAATTCAGGCTGCCATTTTACGAGAAGAGTTTTGCCTGTATTACCAGCCAAAAATTAATATGAAAACGGGGGAGATATATGGAGCAGAGGCCTTAATACGTTGGCAGCATCCTAAAAAAGGTTTAATCCCTCCTTTAGAATTTTTACCCATCATTGATGGTAGTGATATTGAAATACAGTTGGGGAACTGGGTGCTCCTGTCCGCCATCAAACAACTAGAGACCTGGAAAGATTATGGCCTACAAATCGAAGTTAGCATTAATATTTCCTCTCATCACTTACAATCCGCCTCCTTTTTTGTGCAACTCACTTCCGCTTTAGAAAAACACCCCACAGTCTCTTCTCAATATTTGCAACTAGAAATATTGGAAAGTAGTGTGCTCAGTGATTTAAGTGCGATTGCTTCCATCATCAACACCTGCCACGATAGTTTTGGCGTCAGCATTGCTCTTGATGATTTTGGTACTGGTTATTCATCACTTAATCACCTACGCCACCTCAAAGCTAAAACAGTCAAAATCGATCGGAGCTTTGTGAAGAGCATGCTCGAAAATCCTAATGATTATGCCATTGTTGATGGCGTAATCAGCCTAGCTGATACCTTTAATCGAGAAGTCATCGCTGAAGGGGTAGAAACGACCGAACATGGCTTGATGTTATTGATCATGGGCTGTGAATATGCTCAAGGTTTTGGAATCTCCCCTCCCATGCCTGCCGAATTATTTCCAAAGTGGGTAAATAGTTATCAACCTAATCTTGAGTGGATTAGATGTGGCAACAATATACTTAGCCCCGAAAGTCGCCGACTTAAACTCTTCAAACTCATTACTAACCAATGGATAACACAATTCAAAAATAATATTCATACCTCGCCTGACAATATTGTTTCTTGGCCAACTATGAAGCAAACGCAGTGCCATTGCGGCACTTGGATTAAACGCTCCAGAAAAGAGAACATCTTTGAGGTCGCTTATCTGAATGACTTAGATCAAGCGCATAAAACGATGCACAGCTTGGCTTCTAAGTTAAAAGAAATCTATTTAGATGATGATGTCGAATATGCACGCAATGGTATTAAGCAGCTAGAATCAACCTTGGATCTACTAATTAATATCAATACGGCTAAAAAATATTCTAGTTAACTTTGACTGTAAAGATAAATCATCACTAAGTTTGTTATCAATAAGATCAATGAGGCCGAGCGCCAAAAAACAATGGGATTACGCTCCATTAACGGCAGGCTTTCTTCTTTGAGATAGCTCAGGTTAGGCTTTCTTAGATCAGTCTCCAACTCTGATAATCGCTCGTAACGATTATCAGGATTAACCTGAACGGCAGTTCGAATAGCCTTATCCACCCAATGAGGAATATCACTGACATGATTACTAATTGGCGTATATTTCAAACGCTTAACGGAAGCCTGATCGGACGACCGTGAAAGCGTAGAGCCATAAGGTAGTTTTTTGGTGATCATTTCATAAATGATGCAGCCCAAAGAGAACATATCAGAACGTGCCGTACCTGACTCACCTAACAAGTACTCAGGTGCGGTATAGTTTTTGGTGCCTAGTAACTCACTGCGCTGCACAGGGGTAGAAATATCAGCAATACCGGCAATTTTAGTTGAACCAAAGTCAACAATTTTTACCACCCCCTCGGCGGTGATCATAATATTGCCCGGCTTTATATCTTGATGCAGCATGTCCATGCGATGGAATGCCCGCAATCCAGATACGGTTTGCGAAACAATGTTTCGAATGACCGTAAGATCAACATCTGTTTGATCCACCATCCACTGCTCTAAGGTTTGCCCTTCTATGTACTCCATCACGTAATACATAAATCGGCGTGGCCGTATTTGTTCAACCGTCCTGATCACATGTGGACTGTCAATCCGTCGCCCTATCCATTCTTCTAGCTGAAAACGTTCTAAATAAGCAGGATCATCTTCAAAATTTACTGAGGGGGTTTTAAGCACTACCTTTTCATCTGTATCGGTATCTATCGCCAAATAAAGTTGGCTGGTTGAACTGGCATGTAACTCTCGAGTAATTCGATAACCATCTAGAATGACGCCTTCATACAATTCAGGTGGAAAGGGATATTCGGTCAATTGTGAAAAAACTTCATCGGCATCTTGTGAAGGTAATTCTGTAACCCTAATTAACTGACAACTGACATTATCAGTACTATTATTTGCTAATGATTGCTCAACAATTGTTTCACACAGCGTATTTAAATCTGTCTCATCTGAACGGAGAATTTTAGTCAGCGCTTTATCTGCTAAATAATCATGCACACCATCAGTAGTGATCAAAAATACGTCACCCACATCGACCGACAATGACTTGTAATCAATATCCAGACGATAATCCACCCCCATAGCGCGGGCAAGATATTCTTTCTCACCAGGAATTTGAATACGATGATCCGTCGTTAACTGCTCTAAATTATTAGCACGAAATAAATAAATTCGTGTATCGCCCACATGGAAGAGATGAGCCGTTGTCGATTTGAGCACTAAGGCAGAAAATGTACTCACCAAGCCTCGTGAGACATCACGATATTGATTACTCTGACTAAATAACCAATTGTTAATCGCCGTTAAAACTTTACCACCTGATTTTTTTACTGACCAAGAATCAGGCGTGCTGTAATAATCTTCTAAGAATCCTGTGACACAACACTGGCTGGCTTGTTTTGCTTCGGCGCTACTGCTCACACCATCGGCCAACGCACAGGCTATGCCCTTACCTGCTAACAAATTGAGATTGTCAGGGATCATATGACCTAAGGAATCTTGGTTTTCATCCTTAAGGCCTTTAACACTACAAGATCCAACTTTAACTTTAAGTTTAGCTGACACGTTTAAACCCCTGAAAAAAACATTTCATATCAATATATTAATGCACATCAATCATTTGAACTGTGCCATCTGGGATGAATCTCAGCCATTTCACCTGATGGTTTCATCCAAAACTGCACAGCAATTAGCGTAACGACGGTGATTTCAGTCATTACCAAAAAGGCAGTGCAGTAATTACACCTGTTATCGCTTGCTATACCTTGGTGTAACTACTGAAAGTAGAAAATATAGGTTAGTTGTAAACTACCTAGCTTAATCATGATGTTTTTAGAATTTAACTTGGCCAAATAGCCAGAATTTTTCGG
>NVRG01000030.1 GCA_002400805.1 Gammaproteobacteria bacterium | reverse complement strand
TCCATTCTTTAAAGCCGTGACTATATCAACCGTTCCACTCGTTTCATTTACTCTAATAACGTATGGCTCAACCGTTTTCCGATAAGCCTCTTGTACATCAACTAGGTTCTCAGGACAGTGTTCATGCCAGGTAAGAAACCCGGGATCAGTTTTAGCCAAATTGACATTTTTTGGAATAAATTCTGAAGTAATAGAGCACTCATAAAGAAAAGAGATAAAGTGACCTCGAGTATCATGCTTGCATACCAATTGATTCATAGCAATTGGCTTGTTTGAATAAGAGACTTCTGTTCCAATCTCAAGCAGAGCTACTTGTTGGATTCTCTTTTCAAGGCGTTCTTTGTAACGAACAATTCCCCCGGGAATGTGCCAGCCTTGCCCTGAAAATTCATCATCTCTCCAAGCGAGTAAAATGCGATTTTTTTTATCTTTTATCAATAAATCTACATTTACCATTGGTGTTAGGCGACTAACTAGCCTAAAGATTTCTTCGGGCAGGCCGACTTTAGGATCAGATATTGCTTGTTCAAGAACAGCAATGGCTTCGGTAATGTTCATAACGTGAGGTCTTTTTGATAACAAGAGCAAAAGAGAGCTTACTGATAAATTTAATTTTTGAGTAGTTGTAAGCACTAAGTATATGATTTTTACTACAAAGGCAGTATCTTTGGTATAGAATGAAATTTCAAAGCGGCACTTGTTTGTTCATTGCCTATACTATGTGGTGGAAGAAAATTACGATAAATGATTTTTGGCAGGTAAACAAATGGAAAAAGACAAAAAGATATTATTTCTGGTGCCACCAAATATATCATTTGATGATTTTGTTACGCCACCATCTAACATAAGCACAATCTCAAAAAATAACGGTACTGTTCACTTTGGGTCGGTGCTTACGGATATCCCTCTGGGCATTATTTCTCTTAGCGCCTATCTAAAAAAATGGACTGGTGCGGAGACAATGGCTGTTGATTTCAACGTGCTATTAAACCAAGAAATAGAATGGACTCACACTGACTTTTATTCTTATTTTGAACAGGTATTAAGTTCTGACATATACCGCGACTTCAAACCTGATTATGTCGGGGTTACCGCCTTGTTCACCCCTGCATATGAAAGTATTATCGACTTGACCGAGATAGCGAGAAAGTTGTTTCCGACCTCTTTAGTTTTAGTCGGAGGAAACCTTCCAACATCGATGTATAAAGAAATTTTGCAGCAGTCACCTGTCATTGATGCGGTGTGTTTTGGTGAGGGTGAAAAGCCGTTTCTAGAGTTATTGCAAGCAGAACATAAACATGATTTTTTAGAGAGTCATTCATCATGGGTGACCCACAAAGACTTAGCCAAAGGGAATCATGCTTTTAAGCATGACTTCATTGACGATTTAGATGAAATCCCTTTCTTAGATTATGAAATTCTTGACCTTGACGGCTATAAATTAAACCCGACATCAGCTCGCTATTCCGTTAGTGATAAATATATAAGTAGTAAGCTAAGTGATAATGAAGAACAACTTGAAGATGCAATCGGAAAAGAAGTTGCGCCGCTAAATCCTGAAAAAATTAGTATGCCGATCATGACGTCAAGAGGGTGTCCATTTAAATGTACTTTTTGTGCATCTCATGTAACGCATGGTCGAGATATGCGGTATCAGAGCCCTAAAAGAGTATTGCATGACCTAAAATTAATGATGTCTAAGTTTCAGATAGATGGTGTGGTGATTCAAGACGATCATTTTATGGGCGGAAGGGAGCGACCCTATGAACTGGTTGATGGAATCGGCAAGTTAAACTTAGAGATGTTTTTTCAAAATGCGCTTGCTATTTATGCTTTGGACCTACGATTTTTAAAACTATTAAAAGCCTCAGGTGTTCATGAGTTGGTATTGCCGATTGAGTCGGGGAGTGCCAGAGTGCTCAAAGAATTGATGCGTAAACCATTAAGGTTAGATCTTGTTACTGAGGTCGCTAAAAATTGTAGGGAAGCGGGGATATATACGGACTGTAATATTATCCTTGGAATGCCTGGAGAAACAAAAGAAGATATTGATGATAGTCGCGAGTTCTTAAAGACGGTTTACGCAGATTGGTTTCGCGTTTTTGTGGCGACGCCAATACCTGGTAGTGAAATGTATGAAACGTGTGAAGCAAATGATTACTTCAAAATCACACCACTAAAAGCTAATTATAAGCGAGCCGTTATTGAAACAGGAGAAATGACACCTGAGTATGTTCAACATATGACTTACTACATGAATATTGAGTTGAACTTTGTTTATAACGCTAACCTTAGATTAAAAAACTATGATGTAGCACTTGAAAACTTCATGAGGGTATTAAGTGTTAAGTCTGATCATGGCATTGGACTATATTACGTAGGTTATTGTTATGAGATGTTAGGCGAGCATGAAAAAGCTGCTGAGTATTACCTGCGTGCGAGAATTGTGTGTGAAGAGACAGATTTTTGGGATGTCTACATCAATGATTTCAATATCCCAATTTTTGAGAAGGCAGGAGAATTTGAGTCGGTAATTCTGAATCATCAAGCAGTGAACTAACGAAGACCGATATCTTGAGAGAACTTAAACCCTCCAATGCCTTAAATTGTATAAGGTTCTTCCTTTAGTTCAATTACCTGATCATATTTTTTATATTCAATTGGTTTTTTAGTTTGAATACCAGGCTCTATCTCTGGATCACCGTAAGTGCGACCATTACATGAATTACATGCAGGGATAGAGGGGATATCGCGAAGATAATGGTATAGCTGTTGTTTACGTTGCTGTAAGTCTTCAACTGATTCAGAAGCGGCGCCAGTGATAGAAATATAGTTTTCTTTCGCATTTGGCATAGATTGTAAACGGTATGAATTGGCCGCAAACGGACAGCGGAATAACTTACCATCAGTGAGCGTGGTGAAATGTTTTGCACAACAAAATTGGAACACTTGTTTTAACTCTTCTTCGTTGCGATCATATTCTTTTATATCACCGCAGTCGGTCCAGCCATATGCGGGTTGTTTATTAAAAGGAATATTGTATTTTTCGAGTATAGCGCCTAGCTTTTCAGCGTTGCGAGACAATTTTCCATAGGTGGTGATAAAGACAAAGGTTTTGTCATTGGCCATTTGAGCTATCTTTTCTTCAGGAGGGCAAATGGTGCCGTTAGTATAAACAACAACTTTATTGACCTGTTTGTAGCTCGCGGCATGTTTGACAACATTATGACAATCCTTATTCATGAAGGGATCGCCACCAATTATTCTGATTTCATTAATTTCATCGGCGACAGCACATAGGTCATCTAAATTTTGACACAGCTCTTCAGCACTAATATCGATGGGTTTTTCATAAAATTGCATTAGATTTGAACAATCTTTGCACTTGAGAGAACACTTTTCAGTAATGACTAGATCCACACTACGAATATATAATTTTTCTGGATCGAGATATTTTTTCTGCGAGGTGATCATATTGGACAAGACGAATGTGTCAAAGTCATGAGTGAATTCACCACCAGAGTGGTTAAACCGTAGATCGCCTACCAAAAAGCCTTCTAAATCAGTCTCTTTTTTATCTTCGAGAATATTATAGATAGGTAGCCAATTCATAAAGCCCAGTTCTTCGAGTTGGGCGATAATGTCAGCGATATAAGTTGAAGCAATAAGCACAACGGCATTTCTATTTTCATCTGCAAGTACAGATGCATGCTTAACGGGCACGTTATTAAGATTTACATTACATTTATTTTTATTGTTATCAATGAACGCTTCAATGTGAATGCCGTGACTTTTTAGCAGTTCAGCTAAGATTTTACCTACGATATCGGCACCAAAAATAAACACGGGATAATCATGCTGATTAACAAATGCTTGAAACCCATCAAAATCAGCAGGTATTCGGGTAAGTGCGTTATCCATAGTTAATCCAAGATCAGTCATTTAGTTAATGCTAGTACACATGCACGAAGTAGACCAGCTAATAATACAACAATCGGTGTTTTAGTTTTAAGTGCAAAAAATAGTAGCCTACTTTCATTGGGACCGGGCGTATAAAAAGGAAGCCTTTTAGCAACTTCCGATGATTTTGTAATAACAGTTAACTTATTAAATACATCAATGGACGGTTGTTTTAAGAAGCTTTTACATAAACGAATAAGCGTAATAATGATTGTTGTAATAAATAAGTGTGATACTTCTTTGTCGGCATTAATCAGTTTTTCTTTATCATGGACAGCTAGAAACTGCTCTATAGCTTGATAAGCAATAAGAAACTTTTGGGTAGCATCCGCTTCTTTGCCCATCACAGTACTTAATGATTGCGATGAGGACGATATTCGATGGTGGTATATAAATGCCCATTTATAAGCCACTTTTTTGCAATATACAAGGTATTGGAAATTAAAATTGACATCTTCTAGTTGCGACAATGTTTCATTGAATCGGAGGCCATTATTTTTCACGATGGCCAAGTTATACAGCTTGCCCCAGCAATGAACCAAAAGTGTAAATTTATAAGGGCTTTTTAAGTAGCTCTTTATATAAAGCGTTAATTGTTTGTCATCAAATACATGATCATAGTTTGGCGCGCCGTCACTTTTTTGTTTTGATTCATGATCAAAGTCTTGTATATGACTAGCGCAGACAAGATCACTGTTCGTTTTTTGGGCATGTTCAACTAATAGTTCGATAGCATTCTGCTCAAGCCAATCGTCGGCATCAAGAAAGAATAAAAACTCACCTTGTCCGTATTTAGTACCTAAGTTTCTCGCTGCGGATGCACCTTTATTTATATCTTGATGGAGAAGGTGAAACCGCTTATCCAAATCAATGAGCTTGGAAAGCTTATTTACACTTTGATCTGTAGATGCATCATTGACCAGAATAACGTGTATATCTTGATATGACTGCTTCATTAAAGAAGCGATACATTTCTCTATTGTTGTCGCCGCGTTATATACCGGAATAACAATGCTGACAGTTCCCTCTTGGATTTTATTTGAACTAGACATATTGTTTTAATCCGGATGGATACAAAAATCGGTGAGTAGTAGTTTAATATGACTACTTTGTTTTGGGCATTGGTGTTTGACTACCAGGCCGGATACCGTGCTCTGGGCCAAGAATCGCTCGAAGATTGTCACTGGCTTGAGCTAAGACGGTATCATCAAGAACAAGTGAGTAGTTTTCTTCGTTGGCAATTTCTCTGGCATAACTTGCGGCAAAACTACCTAAAAGGCAGGTGCGATCTGATGTCGAGCGGTTTTCACCTCCGCGGTGCCAAAGTGCACCATGAGTTAATAAAACCGAGCCAATGGGTGCAATAGCGACGGATAAGTCTTGTCGAGATTGGTCAGCTTCCTTGGGTTTATGTCTAAATTTATGGCTACCGGATAAAAACTCCGTTGAACCATTATTATTGGTAAATTCATCAAGCACCCAGATAGTATTGGCTTTTACGATCCATTCAGGTAATGGCTCAGGGAAGGGAGTGTCAATGTGTAGTTTCATTTTCTGTGCACCAGGGTGAAGAATATGAGCTTGGAAACTACTTAGGTAATACTTTTGATGGGAGGTGTCACGATCAAAAATCCAGTCCATGCTTTCTAATATGATCGGCAGTTGGATTAGGTCTCGGAAAACTTCGTCTTTATTTATTAAATTCCAGATACGCTGGGCAGCACCATGGTCATCATAAATATGGGCAGAATCCATATCTAGTTCATATTGAGCGATTTCCATCACTTTATTACGAACGTATTTTGTTTCTGACTCCGTTAACACGTCTTCTAATACGCAGTATCCACTTTCTTCGAAATCTTTTTTGTGTTGTTCGGTGAATTTTGCAACCATTGCTTATCCTAAATATAAACACATGGATTTGTATTTATATTAACTGTTATTAAACATCTATCTGACTATAGCAACTTGTTTGGTTATAGTCATTAGAACTACACTTAAATTGATCTTGATCAAAAAATTGAGAGGAGAGGCTGAACTGTATGCCAATTAAGAAATGCCGAGTGTGTCAGCAGGAGCTCTTTAGTGAACCGCTCTTACAATATAACAACATGCCTAAATCTGCCCAGTTTTTGCCGGATGCAGTTGAGGTAGTGACAGAAATGGGTGCAGATATTGAAGTCTGTCAATGCTCAGGGTGTGGCTTAGTTCAGTTGAGTAATGAACCTGTTTTTTATTATAAAGAAGTGATTCGAGCTACGGCTGTTTCAGCTGAAATGACAACATTTAGAGAGCGCCAATTTAAACAGTGGATTGATGACTATTCACTGTCTGGAAAGAAATTGATCGAAATTGGCTGCGGCGCGGGTGAGTTCATGCACATCATGCAAAAAAATGATGTGCAAATATTGGGCTTAGAACAGGGAAAACAATCAGTAGCTAAAGGTATTCAACAAGGATTGCATATAGAACAAGGATTCATTGAGGATAAAAGTGTATTAGAGGATGGGCCCTTTGATGCTTTTTATATGTTGAACTTTCTTGAACATTTGCCAAATCCTAATGCGACATTGATGAAAATTGGTGAAAACTTGAGAGATGGTGCGGTGGGTTTAGTGGAGGTACCTAACTTTGACATGATTATTAGAAACAATCTTTTTTCTGAATTTATCAGTGACCATTTATTTTATTTCACTCGAGATACATTTATTTCAACATTGAATAGGAATGGCTTTGACGTACTTGAGTGTCAAGAAGTTTGGCATGAATATAGTATTTCGGCGGTGGTGAGAAAGAGAGAAAGGTTGGACCTTTCCTCTTTCTTTGTTATGCAGCAAACATTGAAAGAGGAAATTTGTCACTATATCAGTCAATTTTCTGACAACAGCGTGGCTATATGGGGGGCAGGTCATCAAGCTTTGGCGGTCATGTCGTTGACGGAGCTGAAGGGGAAAATAAAATATGTGGTCGACTCTGCACCTTTCAAGCAGGAAAAATTTACCCCTGCGACCCATATTCCTATTGTGGCGCCAGAGGTGTTAAACCAAGATCCTGTGGAAGCAATCATTGTAATGGCGGCAAGTTTTTCTGATGAAGTCGCTAATATTATTCGTCAGAACTATAGTGGTATTAATATTTCGATTTTAAGAGAAAATGGCTTGGATATTGCTCAATGATTTCTTTAGATATTTAAAAAGAATTAATTTTGAAAAAAATCTTGATCACGGGTGGAGATGGTTTCCTTGGCAAAAGTTTTGTGGAAAAACTAGATGGTGACTATGACATTACTTCATGTAACCGAGCCTTATTAGATTTAACTGATTCTGTCGCAGTATCTGCGTTTCTAAAAGATCAGCAGTTTGATGTAGTGATACACACGGCAACCTATGATGCTGCACCTAAGGATTCGCCTAAAGATCGTAATAAGGTGTTAGAAAATAACCTGACTATGTTTTTTAACCTCGCAAGGTGTAAGGCTGATTTTGGCAAGATGTTGTATTTTGGTTCTGGAGCTGAATTTAGTCGAGATAAATGGATCCCGGATATGTCGGAATCCTATTTTGATAAATTCGTTCCAACAGACCAATATGGTCTTTCTAAATATGTGATGACGCAACATGCGTTGACAACAGACAATATTTTTAACTTAAGGTTGTTTAGTGTGTTTGGTGAGTATGATGATTGGCGTTATCGTTTTATTTCTAATACATGCTGTCATGCTGTTATGGACAGACCAATTACTGTGCATCAAAATGCGAGAGCTGATTTTTTGTTTATTGATGATCTGGTAAGCATTGTGCAGTGGTTTATGGACAATAAACCAAAATATCAAACCTATAATGTATGTAGTGGAAATACCTATGAATATGTAAGTTTGGCAAATATTATTAGCGAGATTGCTCATAATAAAACAGATGTGGCCGTTAACAATATAGAGATACGGAAGGAGTATAGTGGAGATAATTCACGGTTAGTTGAAGAATTAGGCGGTTTTGAATTTACGCCTATAGAACAGGCATTAGAATTGCTATACAACTGGTATCAAAATAATAAACAGATTATTGATGAAACTAAGTTTCATTTTTAAATTTTTCATCACAATTAATGTATGAAAATAGGGTGAGAGGGGAAGCGAATGTTAGATATAGTAGAAAAGCAGAGTAGCGGGGCGCTGACAGCTGGAGAATTAGCAAAGCGCGGTGATTTACGAGCTAGGAAACCCTATGTGGCTGAAAAATTAGCCAATATTTTGGCGATGGAAGAACGTGGTGAAATTAGCCCAATTATTCGTTTAGAAAAAAGTTATTTATGTAATTTTCAATGCACACATTGTTCGGCCGAATATTATATGGATCGACACATGGATAAGGTACTCCATGTTAAAGATGACCGTGAAAAAATTGATATGGACGATATCCGTGATTTGTCACGCCAAGCCGATGAGATGGGGCTGGCACGGTTTGTAATTACAGGTGGCGAACCATTAGTAATGAGAGACCTGGATGAGGTCGTTGCCGCCATTGATCCAGACAAACATTATGTCATTGTTGATACGAATGGCTGGTTTCTTGACGATAAAAAGGCCGAACACCTTAAATCAATTGGTGTAGAGAAAATTCAATTATCCTTAGATAGCATTATTGAAGAAGAACATGATAACTTTCGTAATAAAAAGGGTTCATACAAACGTGTGATGCGAGCAGTCGATGCCGCCATTGATGCAGGGTTGAACCTTTTATTGTCTACCGTTCTTATTCGAGGCCAGCCAAAAACGAAAAAGTTTTTAGATCTGTGTAAATTTGCCACAGACAAGGGCGTAGGGTTGTATGTGTCTTATGCTAAGCCCACGGGCTCTTGCACCGATCACCCTGAGTTCGTTATTGAAAAAGAAGATGCTGATATTTTACGAGAACTAGAAAAAGAATATTCGGTGTTTACCCATATGACGCCATCTTATGGCTCTCACAAAGGGTGTATTACGGTCAAAGGTATTGYGACTGTTACCTCAACAGGTGAAATTACACCATGTCCTTATATCGATTTYTCGATGGGTAATTTAAAACAAAATACATTAAAAGAGATTTTGTATAGAGGAATGGCTAATCCATGGTTAGGGCCACACCGACCGGATTGTCTGATTGGTGAAGATCCCAAGTTTATAAAAATCCATACTGAAAAAACGGCTGGAGCAACACACCTGCCGCTACCGTACGGTGAAGGTTTTACTGATAATGATTCATTAATGGGCTAATAAAACCATTTCTGCGATAGTCTTGGATTTAACATGTATATATATAAGAAAGAAGGATGATTTATGAGCGTTGATGAGTTAGAACGAGAGGACGTCACATCGAAAGAAACCGCGATGCCTTACTTTGACGAGTTTGGACGATGTATTCCTACAGCATTAACCGCCCCTGCTCATATCGAATCACGGCGTTATTTTTTGGCCGTTCAGCCCCAAGTAGACTATAGCGAAATATATAATCGGCTTAATGAGTGTTTCGGTTTTAGTGAACAATTATCATTAGCAGCATTTAAGCAGCGTGCGGAAGCGATTATAGAGTCACTTCGGAATGATGATGAATATAGCAATATTACTCAAGGTGTAGCGGTACCCTTTATCTTACCCAAAGCAGTGTATAACGATATTGGTGAAGCCCTTGAAAATGATTACCTCACTGCAGTAGATAAATCATTTCATACGAAATTCCCAAAGTATTCCTTTGTAAATCACAGTGTTGAAAGCCTTACGGGCAAGTTTGGTGTTGCAGAAGGCTCTCGCCATGAAAAACTACTAGAAGCCATGAAACAAGACGTCGTGGTGGGTTATTACTTCCCGAGTTTGCTTGAATATTCAGTACCCGCTGCCATTGAGCAAGTAGGCAAATTATCAGACAAGTTTTTACTGGCTGGTGGTTTTGATACGGCAGCTGCGTTTATTGGCTCGCCAGACTTATTATTAAGAGAAGATG
>NVRG01000029.1 GCA_002400805.1 Gammaproteobacteria bacterium | reverse complement strand
GTTTTATGCAAGAATGCAGCGTAGCGGAATGGGCATAAAACCGCCACAGTTTTTTAATCGGGCTGATCTGCTCGTTAAAGGACGAAGCACTATTTACCTAGATGCGGAATGAACCAAAAATACATCATTCAATTTCTTGGCCTATAGGCCCGCCTAGGGAATATATATCATAGGATTCACTCTCTACTTTATATTGGTATTCATTACCCCACGGATCTAACTTAATTTCCTGCAATATTTCTGCATCAACAAGTTCACCAAGAACTACAGGGTAGCGGGAATACATATCCTTATAATGATAAACAGCCTGTTCCAATGTTGAGATATCAGATTGTACTCTGGCCTTTTTCGGAATAGGTGGATGCCATATGACAGCTGTGTAATAGAGCAAACCAACAAACACAAATAGGAAAATTGAAAAAACTAGTGCTATCCGTTTTATAATTTTCATATTCATTTTAACGCCGTGATAACCCGATTGAAAAACTGGGGTGACTTTATGCTAAAGTGAAGCGATAGCGTAACAGCATAAAGGCGCCACTGTTTTTTAATTCGGGTTGATTGCCTCGTTAAAGGACGAAGCTGTACCAGCTTTGGCGCGGCTCATCCCTTAACCCTAATTCTTGTAACCATGCTTGATCTTGGTAATGTCTATTTTGTATGAACTATACCATTTATGTCGACCAAGCCACATAGCTATGAATGCAATGTGCGCTTGCTAAAAGGCTTTATTCCCAGCCCAGCTCTCTATACGTTTTTCCATCTTCTTCGGGGTAATCACTTTTATATTCACCCCAGTCCATATACACATAATATTTTGTCATTGCTTCGAAGTGGGATGATGCCTCACAAGTCCAAACGAGCTTAGCATTTGGTTCGAGTAGCTTTCTCGCGCTTTCACCTTGTTTGCCAGACATGCAGAATGTCTGTTCATCTTCACTTTCAACCCAAAGTTCATGCTTCATATGAAATCCATTTAACGCCCATGATAACCCGATTTAAAAAATGGGGTGATTTTATGCAAGAATGAAGCGTAGCGTAGTGGGCATAAAAGCGCCACAGTTTTTAAATTCGGGTTGATCTGTTCGTTAAAGACAATTGCTCGAATCTCCATGGTGCGATACATCCCAGTAACTCTTAGTTAATGCATTCTATAGTTTGATAACCTACGCCAGTTTCTTCGTCGATAAGATCCTCTATCTGCGAGAACTCAAGGTCTTCAGCATCTTCAATACTTTGCGCCGGTATCTCGTGTATATTTATATCAAGTGTTCCTGCGCCACAAACTGTCACTATACCTAGCCCGGTAACAAATCCACACTGAGATGACAAAACATCAATGCCAGCTTCTATCAACACATTAGCAGTGTCATCAAGTGACAATCCCTCAAACTCACTATTAAGCGACAATTAACTTGACCGGTCTAGCGACAATTATCTTGGCCGGTTGATCTGCTACATTTCGATACAGATAAACGAAGGAGTTTTCTGTGTCGGGTAAACATATTACAGATCAACAAGTCAGGTTATATATGACTCATAGAGCTAGCCAACCTCAAACTACTGCCGCTGCCAAAGCGGGGATTTCTGAACGCTCCGCCCGTAGAATCGACCAGAATGGTCATAAACCGGCCAAGAACAACCGCAAATGGCGTACTCGTACCGATCCGTTATCTTTAGTGTGGGATGACGTGATTCTGCCGCTGTTGAAGTCGTGTGATGATATATCCCCTGTTGGGATATTCGATCATCTTTGCGAGTGCCATTCTGATAAGTTTAACCCCAGCGCACGACGAACTCTGGAGCGGCGCATCTTAAAATGGCGTCGATTATTCGGGGAATCTCAAGCCGTTATGTTTATACAAGAACACCATCCTGGCGCATTGGGTATTTGTGATTTTACCCATGCTGATTACCCGGTCACCATCAACGGTGAGCCCTTGTCGCATAAGTTGTTCCACTATCGCCTCGTCTCTAGTGGTTGGGCTTATACCCAGGTAACCTACGGCGGAGAGAGTTTTGCGGCTTTCTCTGATGGCCTGCAAAACGCTTTTCAAGCCAGTAGAGGCGTTCCCTTAGAAGTACGCACCGATAGCCTTAGCGCGGCTTACAAAAACCATCAAGAAACCCATGACTTCACTGATCGATTTTCCGAACTGGTGACCAACTACGGTTTTAAAGCCACCCGCAATAACCGGGGCGTGGCGCATGAAAATGGGGCTATTGAATCACCTAATCGCCACGTCAAGGGCCAGATAAAACAGGCTCTATTGATTCGTGGTAGTCATGATTTTGCGACCAAAGAAGGCTATGAGGACTTCGTTCAGTCGATTGTTGAGCGGCGTAATCGTCGCATAAGCGATAAGTTTCTTGCGGAGCAGCGACAATTACAACCGTTACCTAAGTCCTCGAGCGTCAATTACAGTGAGCATCTATTGCGAGTCAGCCGCACCAGCACCATAACGTTAAAGCGAGTGGTCTATACCGTTCCCTCGCGATTAGTTGGCAGCCGATTAGCTGTGCACTTGTTTGATGATCACCTCGACTTGTATTTGAGTGGTGAAATAACACTCTCACTGAATCGAGTCTACGCAAATCAAGGAGCACGGGCACGTAGCGTCAATTACCAGCACGTAATCGGCTCATTGGTGCAAAAGCCGAGAGCGTTCCGTCACTCTCAGTGGCGCGATGAGTTATTACCCAGTGAAGATTACCACTGTATCTGGCGGTATGTTGATAATGAACTGTCTGCTGATAAAGCCTGCCTGTATATAGTGCGACTGCTAAATCTTGCTAATAAAAGTGAACGGGAAGAGGCGCTGGGGCGTTTCGTATTGGAGGGGATTGAACTAGGCCATCTACCTAGTCTCTTTGATTGCGAAGACCGTTTTATGCCTGTCATGCCCACCTTACCAAACGTAACGATAGAGCAGCATGCTCTGAGCCACTACCAGTCTTTGTTACAAGGTGGTGCCCATGAATAACTCCGCCGCATCATTACCGCTCATGTTGAAGCAGCTTCGATTAAGTGAAGTGCGAAAGCATTGGGAACCTCTGGCTGAGAAAGCCATCGGAGAGCACTGGACACCTCAGCAATATCTGGCAGAACTATGCCACATTGAACTATCCAATCGAGACGACAAGCGTTTACTGCGGTATTTAAAAGAAGCCAGGCTACCATCAGGAAAGCAACTCGCTCATTTTGACTTCACGGCCATTGAAGGCGCAAGCAAAGTACAAATTACTCAGCTCATCGACTCGCCGAACTGGGTAAAAACCGGTGACAACCTGCTCTTGTTTGGTGCCAGTGGCATTGGTAAAACTCATCTTGCTAGTGCCATTGGGTATGGGTTGGTTGAAGCTGGCATTCGTGTGAAGTTTAGTTCTGCTAGCGCTCTGGTCCAGCATTTACAAAAGGCGAAACAAGAGTTCAAGCTCGAAGATGCGCTTATTAAGCTAGATAAATACGCTGTACTCATCTTGGACGACATTGGATATATCCGAAAGACAGATCATGAAACTGGGGTGTTATTTGAATTGATCGCACATCGATACGAGCGATACAGTTTAATCATCACCTCAAACCAATCATTCGAAGATTGGGACCAGTTGTTCGACGACACCGTCATGACGGTTGCTGCCATTGATCGACTGGTGCATCACGCAAAAATCATTCAATGCAAAGGAGAGAGTTACCGACGAAAGACGTTACTTAAAGCAAGCAAATAAGAACCAGTCAACCGGCCAAGTTAATTGACGCGGAACCGGACAAGATAGTTGACGCTCTATAAACTCACACTGTACTGCCTGCTTACTTTTATAAATGAGCACTGTTTCTTTTGGGCTACTTGAGCCATTTCCGCCTCCACATCCTACAATGATTGTTAAGACAAGAAGTAATATAAATCGGTAAATCAATACTAACCCCTCCGTTGATTTAACGCCGCTAGCTCGGGCCTACGCAACCTACCAAGGTTGATTTTCATGATAGCCTACAGCACCATAATTGTAATAGAACTCTATTGGCTTCCCGTTCGGTGTTACTGTACTACCTATGAAATAGATATATTCGATATTTTTCACAGAATATATCGAATGTTTCTCAACCCTTTTAATATTCAAAGCGGTTCCTGGCGGTAGCACCGAAACTGTTTCACCAAAAAAGCATTTTCTCACATGATTTATATTAAAAACCAATTCGTAATCGATACTTTCACCAGATTTCGATTTCAGCGGAGTTTCATTGCAGACCAACACTTGCTCTTTTAGCTGCACATCATTATCAATAAAACTAGAAAACTCATGATTCGCTGTGTAATCCGTTATAAGAGTGCACCCTGCTAGCAAGGCGACGATTAATATTGCTAAGTTAAATTTCTTCATATTGTATAACGCCCATGATAACCCGATTAAAAAAATGGGGCGGTTTTATGCAAGAATGCAGCGTAGCGGAATGGGCATAAAACCGCCACAGTTTTTTAATTCGGGCTGACCTGCTCGTTATAGGAACAGTGCTAGCTCCCATATTCATTCATTGGGTATAGCGCCTAATTCTTTTGCTTTTAGGTGGCTAAAATACTCAAATATTTTAAATTCTACAGAAAACTTCTCATTACTTCGCTTTCCCTGCCAAAAAGTTACGTTCGGGTTTTGCCCCTGTAATATTAGGCATATTATTTCTAGAGATCCTCTATCTATTTCTGGACCGAAGTACACTGCTGTTAACGATTCAGGTTCATAGTGCCAGTTTTTTGAAGCCTCATTATGTATGCATCGCCATTCTCGTTCATACTCCCAGGCTTCAGATTTAATGCAATAAAGTTCTAGAAACTGATCGTAATTATCATTTAGAAGAGCATCAGTAATGCTAAGGGCAGGCATAGAATTACGGTAGCTAACTTTTCTTACCCTTGAAAAAGGTTCGTAACTGGTATCGAACTCCATGCAAAATCCAGTATACTTATTTGCATAGTGAGACCACATAAGCAGTTCGTTGTTAACTTCTGAAAAGCAGGTAACACCCCTTTTTTTAATATTTTCCTCTGCAATTTTATTTATTGATGTTTGAGCAATTTTCACAATCCACTGCTTTAAGTCAGATTTATGCAACGTTTCTAAATTTTTCCTTGTTACCAAAGGAATATCATCAATTTTTGAGTACTTGTTTCTAAATCTTTCGACTTCCTCATCAGAGGGCTCAAGCACTTTTGCCTTAATTGCGCAGTCATATGGGTCATTAAAATTAGCAGGCGCGCCAAAGTGCATTACTTGATTTTTAAGGTTCAATAAACTTTGAACCGATACCTGTTCATATTTGTATAATTTTTTTGGCTTATTCATATAGCTCGAATGACATTTCCATATAACGCCCTGATAACAGGATGGTAATACTTGGGCGAACTTATGCAAGAATGTAGCGAAGCGTAATGAGCATAAGGGCGCACAAGTATTACCATTCCTGTTCATTATCTCGTTAAAGGATCAGTGCTGCAATTTTTATGCTGCGCTAATCCTATGATTGTTATTATTCGGTACACTCAAACCATACAATTTACATAAATGAGTACCTGATATTGTTATTCCAACTATCATACTCCCAATACCAAGAAATCAGATGAAAAATCTTGATGAGTCCAATAGATAATACTGTTGCAAATATAACTGATAGAATTTCGTTTGATCTCCTAGTCCATCCTGCTTCTTTAGGACTTGAGTCTCCATCGTCTTCTGTAACCAAAACACGTATTCCATGACTGTTAAGAGAAGCCAGGTATTTCAAAGAATATCCTATTGATGGCCAATACCCAGGCCCTTTGTACATAGACTCCAAATTGGCGTAATTCAAAAGGCATGAGCATGTAATAATTACTATAAGCGATTTCAACATGCCTGTATTTCAACAACTCCACTAGATATATTTAACGCCCATGATAACCCGATTTAAAAAATGGGGTGCTTTTATGATATAAGCGCAGCGATCATAAAAATGCCACAGTTTTTCAATTCGGGTTGATTTACTCGTTAAAGAGGCAATGCGTATTATTTGGGCGTGGTAATGCCCCATGTTTAGTTTATTTCGAAAAACTCATATTTCACGACAATTCCTCTTTGGGTTTGGAGAATGGATTATAGCACCACGCCCACAGGCCACCTAAACTAACAAACAGCACTATAAAGACCCACCAATTTTTTTGCCTAATGAAAGTAAAATAGCTATCGGTTTTTGCCATGTCGTATTCCTCAAATAGCGTTCCACCGTCACTAATAATGTAAGTGATCTCTGACCCTATTTTTACTTTTTCATGGTCTAGCCTTTTTGTTAAGGAACCGTAATCAGAGTTGATTATATATACATGTTCGACTTTACCATTGAAATTCTTGCTAGGCACATACTCAACAACAGTACCGGTGACTTCTACGCCAGTACGATAAACTACCCAAAAATCATAAGCCATGTAAATCCCCGCAAGGATTAGGAGAACTCCAACGGCAAACACTTTTTTTGGATTAACTTCTTTTTTATTCATCCACTACTCAATTATTTTTAACGCCGTGATAACCCGATTAAAAAACTGAGGTGACTTTATGCTACAGTGGAGCGGTAGCGTAACAGCATAAAGGCGCCACTGTTTTTTAATTCGGGTTGATTGCCTCGTTACAGGGGCAGTGCTTTGCCCCCGAAGCTACCAATTTTTGTATATCACAATCTAGCATAATGCTCTTACTTCCGGCTACTTTTTCCATGCTTTATATGCCAGCGCACCATATATAATTAATAGAATGGGCGATGCGAATATTGAAAAATATGTTATCAGCATTAATGCGAAATACGCCATGTCGTTTACAGATTTCTCGTGGTCTTCCAAGCCAGCCATGATTTTGAAAACTACATGTTCCAAATTTAGTGCTGTGAGACCAGAAACTATCAAAACCAGGGGCAACAACGTACCAACAATAATTGCAATCCCACTCAATCTTGCTGATCGGTTTAAGAATACACCCAGCAGGCCAACTCGCCACGAAGCAACTATTGCTAAAAACCATACATTTGCTTTTTGTGCCAACTCAAGATCAAGAAATCGCTCAACAGGTATTGCATATAAGAGTGCTGGAGGTGACGTCAGGCTAATAAAAACTAGAACGTTTTTATAATTCCAGTTGTGCGGTTTTAGAGGGATATTTATAATCCAAATAAGAAACGCAAGTACAAAAATATAACCCACTGATCCCAACCCAAGATACTGCCACAAGTCGGCCCTCGGATTATCCCAATATCTTCCAACTCCAGCAGCCCAGGTAAAGAATAGGCCGAATGCCAAATAATAGTTTATCCATTCACTACGAGGCTTGAAGGTCCTAAAAAACAACATCCTTGCAACATCAATAGTTATTTGCTGTAATATTTTTATCTTAAAATCCTCGACCAAATGTAACGCCGTGATAACCCGATTAAAAAATTGGGGTGACTTTATGCTAAAGTGAAGCGATAGCGTAACAGCATAAAGGCGCCGCAGTTTTTTAATTCGGGTTGATTGCCTGGTTAAAGGGGCAGTGCGTAATGCTAGTTGTGCGATGTCCCTCTCACCTTATTGCTTGTATATTACTCTGCCTGAACAGAACAAGCCATTTTCCTTATTTACCATTCCACTTGATCTGTTCGTTAAAGGCTCCTAATCCCTAGCCATAAATCAGCCAGCATTCCGCTTTTCTCGAACCAACTTTCTAAATTCACTTTTATTATCGATTCCTGCGATATTCGCATCATATATGCTCGTAAAAGCATTCTCTAATGCAGAATTGGTTTTTTCTATTGTTTCAAATGAATACACTGGAAAGGTACGTACTTTTCTTCCATCTGTTAGATAATACCGTAATGGTGTAAATATGGTCACAGGCCATTCTTTATCAATATCACATAGTTTCATGTTCTTATCGTGAGCAGGGTAACTATTCGGTTCCCCACCAACAAAAATTGACAAAGCTACTTCTATAAACAACCCGTCATTCTCAAACTCGAATTCAACGAAGTGATATACCTCCTCAACTTTCCTCACCAAATAAAATTGAGGTTCGGAGATATACTCAAACCCTCTGGATTTAACAAATTCAATGAAATGAATCAATTTCTCTTCAATAAGCTGGCGATCACCTTCTAGCAGATTAGTACTTCTACAATTCACTAGCGGCTGTACCTTTGGAAGTTCAATTATATTTATGCTATTCGGAATCAAGTATTGAATTCCTTCTAGATTCCTTTCATTGGAAACCAAGTCCATATGACTTTTATTGTAGTTTTTTGATAAAAATGTAGCGACAGGGTATTTTCTATCTGACATTAAAGCAAACCAGGGGAAAGCATAGACTCTAATCCCACCTAGTATGTCTTTCAAAAGTGCTCTTGTTTCAGTTTCTTCGTCTTTGTACTGATAAGTACCGCCGCCTCTAACGCTACAACCGGATAAATTTCCTCCGATATTAAAAGAACAAATAGTTTTGTCGAATATCACTTTCGATATTACTTCTTCTTTGCATAGTTCGGGAATCCAAATATCTACTGTGACATAGAATTTGTCTCCCCATCGAGAACTAAGAAAAGAAATCAACTGATAGTAGTCGTCATGCCTACGTATAAATATATTTTTTCTGCCATATCGAACAAAACCGTCACTTTTAAGAGAAGGTATGAATTCATCTTTAGCACAACGAAACAATTCTCTCATTTTTGACATGTTTGGGCCTCATACTTCTGGATATTTTTAACAGCTTAATATAGCGTGGCGTTGGCATTTTCACCTGCGACATTACCACATTTAGTAGGCCCTACTATCACTCTTTTTGTCCACAAAATCAACGAGATAGCGATACCTTACTCTTTTGAGGTTAGGGGGAATATTTATGCTGCGATATATCCACAGATTTTCGATCACCAGAAATGATGAGAATTAGATTAAAAATCAACGGGTTATATGTTCGTGTCTTCAATGCTCTAAAATATGTCGTCGCATCACCAAAACTACGTATGATATTCGACCAATTTATACTTGGATTAGATGGCGGCAGCTTGCTTAGGGGCGGTTGTGTAGATTAAGGTTTTGACGTGGTCGCCAGATGTTTTAACTTATCTAGTAACCCCTCATCAAATAATAAGTAGTCGGGTAACTGTATTTCTTGATAATCATCGCTATCGATGTATGAAAACCTACTAAAGTTTTTAAGTGTATAACCTTGCTGATTCGGTGCACCGCAATTCATTGTTCGACGTAGGTATAATTTTTCACTTTCAATAGTAGTTTCAGCATGTAATACATTGCGGGGTAAGCCGCCTTCATTTGGTTTTTTTCCAAATCCATTTTCTATGGTGTCTACTGCCCAGACTAACGCGCTGGCAGGGGCTTCTAGTTGATCTTTTAGATATTTGTTCTTGACGCGACTGTAAGACTCTTCTCTAAATATGATGAGTTCATTCTTTATGGATATGCCCAGCATATCTAATTTAGGGGGTTTTAACTCAATCAGTATGTCACAGGTATTAAGGCCAATTAATTCCATTTTATCCATTCTATTATCCATTCTATTATCCATTCTATTATCCATCATATTTTCGGTAATGGGCTCAGTGGTATCACGGCCAATTTTCCTGCTTTGATCAATTCACCCGTTGGTGATGGTGTTCTTTGAAATGAGAATACTTCCAATACGCCCTGTTTGGAATTTGTTTTTGGGCTATCAAGTGGCTTAGTTAGCCCGTTACCTGCATACAGCGGATTTGCACTCCCTTTACTACGCCTCTAGAGATGGCCCCCCCTAAAATTGAAAGATAGTTTATTTGTATTTCCGATTGTAGCTATAACTCGATATATTGATCTAAACATTCGTGTGTCAACCAGTGCCGGTATAAGTAAAAATACACACATAAAAACAATAAAAAACCACGCTTC
>NVRG01000028.1 GCA_002400805.1 Gammaproteobacteria bacterium | reverse complement strand
AAGTCTTTTTCAATCTCAGCCTGCTTGGCATAACGTTTAATCAAATACCAGAATGCCTGCCTGGTCATTGCTTTGCCGCGGCGTGTGGGAAAAACATCTTCACTGATCTGGCCATTTAATAACATCGGCCGCCCCTCCAACATATAACGTTGCAGCCAATCCATCGCTATTTCACCCAATGGCACCAATCGCTCTTTATTACCTTTACCAATACAACGTACCAAGCCTTGTCGGAGGTTTACCTGGCCAAAGGTTAATGCAATTAACTCTGACACTCGCAATCCGGTGGCATATAACACTTCTAACATTGCCCGATCACGCAAGCCTAAAGCATCGTCCTCATCAGGTTGAGTTAATAAAGCTTCAACCTCATCTTCGGTTAAACTTTTGGGTAAGGGTTTACCTAATCTGGGTGATTCCAATTGTGCGGTCGGATCCGAATCCCGTATTTCTTCACGTGTTAAATACCGGTAGAAACGGCGTAATGTTGATAACAATCTCGCTTCACTACGCACTTTACGACCTTCACGCATGCGCTGACTTTGATAACGTAAAATATCACTGCGGGTGGCGGCCACCAAATCAATATCAAATTGACTCAACCATGCAGAAAAACCCAACAAGTCACGTTGATATGCCTCGACCGTATTGTTACTTAAGCCCGACTCTAACCATAAGGAGTCTAGAAAGGGCTGRAGGTAGTGGCAATCGCTAACAGACTGTTCTTYATCATTCATGATAAAAACATTTGCTCACAACATTATTCATCTTAAAAANGTCTTCCTTAAACCAGCACAAAAGACAATTATGACCGAGCTAAAACAAAAAAGGGCACTGCTGTTACCAGCARTGCCCTTTTNAAACTGTTTTGGATCGAGTGATCRATCCARSCAGATAGGTCTTAACCCAATTTTTCTTTAATACGTGCAGCCTTACCAGTAAGGTCGCGCAAGTAGTAAAGTTTGGCGCGGCGTACATCACCACGGCGTTTAACTTCAATGCCCGCAATTGCTAGACTGTGTGTTTGGAAAACACGCTCTACACCAACACCGCTAGAAATTTTACGAACAGTGAATGCAGAATGTAAACCACGGTTACGTTTTGCAATAACAACACCTTCAAAGGCTTGCACACGCTCACGTTCACCTTCTTTAATTTTTACTTTTACTACAACAGTATCACCTGAAGAAAATGCAGGAATGTCCTGTTTCATTTGTTCAGCATTAAGCTGATCGATAATATTACTCATTGTTCCACTCCCAACTATTCCTGCCTATGTTCGGCAATAAATTGTTCTAATAACGCTTTCTGCTCGTCAGTTAATGTATCCATYGCCAACAAGTCAGGCCGCCGTAACCACGTTCGCCCTAGAGACTGTTTGAGCCGCCACTTTCGTATTGCCTCATGGTCTCCACCCAGCAATACCTCAGGTACTGACTGGTCAATTATTCGTTCAGGTCTTGTGTAATGCGGACAGTCTAATAAACCATTCATAAATGAATCTTGCTGTGCAGATTCATCATCACCCAACACCCCAGGTAACAATCTTGCTACGCCATCAATTAAGACCATCGCAGCCAACTCGCCACCACTGAGAACATAGTCTCCAATAGACCATTCCTCATCAATTTCTTGTTCAATTAGGCGTTCATCAACACCTTCATAACGCCCTGCAACAAAAATCATTGCGTCTCTTGTTGCTAACTCGATCAATTTTTGTTGATCCAATAACTTACCTTGTGGTGATAAATAAACCACCTTGGTCTGCTGTCCCAGCTGCTGTTTAGCAGCATGGATGGCATCACGTAAAGGTTCAACCTTCATCACCATGCCTGGACCACCACCATAAGGTCGGTCATCCACAGTTCGATGTTTATCTTGGGTGAAATCACGAGGATTCCAATAATCAAGACTTAACTTACCTTGCGTTACCGCTCGGCCAGTCACACCATATTGCGTTATTGCATCAAACATTTGAGGAAACAAAGACACCACACCTAATCGCATGATTTTTGTCTCATCAATAATCCACTCCCCAATCAACTCGAATAAGCTTATTATCCAAATCAACTAGCTTAACAAATTCATCCATTACAAATGGAATCAAGCGTTCTTCATTCTTACCATCTTCTTTCACTGCCAACACATCATGTGCGCCAGTTTCAAGTATATGGTCCACTTTTCCCAACACTTGGTCTTGCAAGTTAATAACGGTCAAACCGACTAACTCAGACCAATAAAACTCGTCTTTTCCTGTTGGTTTAAGCTGCGTTCTTTTAATGGCCAACTCAGCGCCTATCAACGGTAACACGTGATCACGGTCAGTTACATTCTCTAACCCCATCACTACACCTTTACCTTGAGTGCGCCCTCCGGTCACTTTCACCTCAACCCATTCACCTTTACGTGAAATGTAGAGCGGCGAATAACTTAATATATTTTTTCGGGGATCGGTGAAAGAAAATACCTTCACCCAACCTTTAACCCCGAAGGCACCAGATATTTTTCCTATCGGAACAAATTCCTCGGAAGTCACCACACTAGTACCACGCTTACAGAATATAATTTAAGCGGCTTCTTGAGCCTGTTTAATCAATTTTGCTACACGATCGCTAGGTTGTGCACCTTCGCCAATCCAGTGCGTAATACGCGCCAGATCCAAGCGTAATGTTTCTTCCTGACCTTTTGCTAGTGGGTTAAAAAATCCTAAGCGTTCAATGCAACGGCCGTCACGTTTGTTACGTGAGTCAGTCACTACTACACCATAGAAAGGACGTTTTTTAGCGCCACTGCGAGTTAATCTAATTGTTACCATAATTCTGCCCGTGAAAAACTGGATCGAAAAACAGACGTATTCTACGCACTTCTCCAGTGTTTGAAAAGATTAAGTTAGCTTTAATTTAAAAGGGCATGCCCCCACCCATTGGGAATCTACCACCTAAGCCGCGCATCATCTTAGCCAAACCACCCTTTTGCGACATTTTCTTCATCATTTTTTGCATCTGAGTGAACTGTTTTAACAGTCGGTTCACATCTTGTATTTGGGTGCCAGAGCCTGCTGCAATACGCTTTTTTCGCGATCCCTTAATGATGTCTGGGCGTTTACGCTCTTTTTGAGTCATCGAATTAATGATCGCTTCTAATTTGTTTAACTCTTTATCATTCACTTGTTGTTTTGCTGCGGCAGGAATATTTGCCATGCCAGGCATTTTTTCCAACATAGATGTCATGCCACCCATTTTGCCCATCTGGCGCAATTGATCGCGAAAATCTTCCAGGTCAAAGCCTTTGCCTTTTTTAAGCTTGGATGCTAGTTTTTCAGCCGCACCTTTATCAACATTCCGTTGCACATCTTCGACTAAAGATAAGACATCACCCATGCCTAAAATTCGGGAGACCACACGATCTGGATGGAAGGGTTCTAAGGCATCCGTTTTTTCACCCACCCCCATAAACTTAATTGGCTTGCCGGTAATATGACGAATAGACAAGGCTGCACCACCACGAGCATCACCATCCGTTTTGGTCAAAATTACACCGGTGAGTGGTAAAGCATCATTAAATGCTTTTGCCGTAATTGCCGCATCTTGCCCCGTCATACTATCTACAGTAAACAACGTTTCCACTGGGTTTATCGCGGCATGGATTTGTTTGATTTCATCCATCATGTCGTCGTCAATATGCAAACGACCTGCGGTATCGATAATGACTACATCAATAAACTGTAGTTTCGCTTGGGCGACAGCGGCTTTAGCAATATCAACCGGATTTTGATCTGATTGGCTGGGGAAGAAGCTAACATCAACTTCACTCGCTAATGTCTGTAATTGTTGGATCGCCGCCGGGCGATATACATCGGCACTCGCGACCATAACTGATTTACGTTCACGCTCTTTCAACCAACGTGCTAATTTCGCCACACTGGTGGTTTTACCTGCCCCCTGTAAACCAGCCATCAAGATCACTGCCGGTGGCTGTGCGTTGAGGTTTAACGACTCATTGGCCTCACCCATAACCGCAACAAGTTCATCATTGACCACCTTCACCAGCGCTTGACCCGGTGTCAGACTACGTAAAACATCTTGGCCCATTGCCCGTTGTTTCACTCTGTCGATAAACTCACGGACAACGACCAAGGCTACATCAGCCTCAAGTAAAGCCATGCGAACTTCTCGCAATGTCTCTTTTACATTATCTTCTGTTATTCGACCTTGGCCACGAAGTTTCTGCAGCGTGCTACCAAGTCTTTCACTCAAACTATCAAACATGAGTCACCTTGAACTAAAATTACAGGCTAATTTGCCTACAACTAAATCTTATTTTGGAATCTGCTAATTATAACTGAAATATATTGTTCAGATTATGATTACATCGTTTATCATTCAACCATGAACCAAAATACACTTTCAAAATCAGGGATGAACTAGCATGGCCATCGCCAACTCATTAGCCTTTTTGCTCTACCTTGGTTGCAGTGCAATGCTTATCCGTCGATTTACTCAACGTGAGCAAAAGCTTGCCGCCCTTGCAATTCCAGTCGGCATCCTCACTACCCTTGCATTATTATTCCATGGCAGCGGTATTTTCTTTACCATGCAGCAAGCCGGTGGCTGGGATGTCAGTTTGTTTTCAACCGTGGCCATTGCTACATGGTTAATGGCATTTATCACCTTTCTCTCAGGCATAAAATTTCCGATCGCACATCCAGGCATCATYATTTACCCACTGGTTGCACTCAGTTTGATGTTACAGGTGCAAGTCCCTGAAACTACGGCCAGTCCACTGTCWGATCCTGCATTAGAATGGCATATATTATTATCCCTTGCRGCATAYAGCCTGTTTACWCTGGCRGCATTGCARGCYATTGYATTAGCCGTTCAAGAACAACAATTGCGTCAGCGGCATATTGCTGGCTTGATCCGCAAACTACCACCTTTACAATCGATGGAAACYACATTATTMCAACTGCTATGGGCAGGATTTCTACTGCTCACCATAGGTTTAATTACGGGATTCATGTTCTTAGAAGATATTTTGGCCCAACATTTAGCTCACAAAACCTTTTTGTCTATCATCGCATGGTGTGTGTTTGCTACACTTTTGTGGGGCCGATGGCGCTATGGCTGGCGAGGAAAAACAGCCGTAAAATGGACCTTAGTCGGTTTCACCTTTTTAGCGCTAGCCTTCATTGGTAGTAAACTTATTCTGGAATTTTTATTAGGTCGTCCATAAACAACTATGCTTGAAAGTACATCGCTGTCATTACTCTTTATCCTGTTATTTATCCTGTTGCTGTTTTCTGCCTTTTTCTCCAGTTCAGAAACAGCCTTAATGTCACTCAACCGTTATCGTTTACGTCATCTTGAACATCAAGGTCATCCTGGCGCTGTATTAGCAAGCCAATTACTGGCACGACCCGATCGCCTTATCGGTCTAATCCTGCTGGGCAATAACTTTGTCAATATTTTTGCCTCGGCCATTGCAACGATCATTGGCATTAAATTATTTGGTGAAAACGGTATTATTATCGCTACACTTACTCTTACGCTGATTGTCTTATTGTTTGCTGAAGTCACTCCTAAAACATTAGCAGCCCTACATCCTGAGCGTGTTGCATTTCCAGCTAGTTATATACTCAAACCACTCTCTTTCTTGTTGTACCCCTTAGTTTGGTTGATTAATATCATTACCAACCGCTTATTAAGCATGTTTGGTGTATCGCCTGCAGATGCTACTTCTTCCGCCATTAATTCAGAAGAGCTACGCATGGCTTTGATGGAAGCTGGCAGCATGATTCCAAAACGACATAAAAAGATGTTGGTCAGCATTCTTGATTTAGAGAAAGTCACGGTCAACGACGTGATGGTGCCGCGTAATGAAATTGAAGGTTTAGACATTAATGCGTCAATGGCTGAAATCAGTAAACAGCTGTCTCATTGTGCCCATACACGCTTGCCAATCTACCAAGACAGCTTAGATACTATCATTGGCATCCTTCATGTCCGTAAAGCTATGCACCTGCTCGCTCAACAAAATCTAACAAAAGAAACATTAAACAGCATCATTAAAGAAAGTTATTTTGTCCCAGAGGGCACACCACTCAACACCCAATTGATTCAATTCCAAAGACAAAGAAGACGAACAGGTTTGGTTGTAGATGAATACGGTGATATCGTTGGTCTAGTCACTTTGGAAGATATTTTTCGAGAAATTGTCGGCGAGTTTACCGATGATGCTATCGACGAAGATAAAGATATCCATCCACAACAAGACGGAAGTTATCTAATTAATGGATCAGCCAATATTCGCGAAATAAACCGCCACAATCACTGGCACCTGCCCACTGAAGGTCCAAAAACAATTAACGGCTTGATTCTTGAAGTGCTGGAAAGTATTCCAGATCCTGGTGTCAGTCTGCGTATTGAAGATTATGTTATTGAAGTGGTGCAAACAACAGACAATACTATCAAAACTGTTCGCATTCGAGTAACGGAACTTCCAACTCCTAGCGAGGAGCAATAATGTCGGCTTTCCGAATAAAATTATATGGTTTAACCGACAAAGATAAAATATCGTTAAAATCAATGTTGAAACTGGCCAATGATCTGCTGACCCACGAATGGCAAGTTGTCGACCAAGGCAATGCCGAGTTATACATTTACTCATTTGATTCAGAAGAAGGATTAACTGCTTGGCAACAACGTGAAGAAGGACTGACTGCTTTATTAACGGTAAAAGGTAATATCACGGAGCCGGTTGATATCATTCTTAAAAAGCCGTTAAGAACAACCAATTTCTCCGAAGCGCTTAATATTGTCGAAGATAAAATCGCTGCGCACGCGCACAAAAAATCAGTGGYMGCCAAACCTGAAAAATCAAAACCGGCCAAAACAAGTTCMGTTTTCTCATCATTATCATYKGGCCTATCGAAATATATTAATGGCAAAAAATCACCTGCCAGTGATTTACCTTCTTTGKTATTACAAMTACCCGAACAAACCKCAACACCTGCTGATACTWTTCTTGATATTGAGCTATTAAAAAACTGGCTCGACGGRCTAAACWATAGCGATAATAATCGAGTTRTKGCTGCATTACTGGGYAACATTATTCCATTAAAYCGTCTCACAGTTGCTAATAAAGCYCGYCTTGAGTTATTAGARATYTACCGTAGTGCCATYCATAAAATTTTATTCRCRCGTGATATTGCGGCAATAAAACGTGATCTCTATGCATCAGGMGAACACTTAAARGCAATCAAAGCACTYAGTTTRGYCTTAGAAGAATTAGCCATTGGTTATAAACTGATCGTCAACCAGCTGTATCTTAATGGTGAAARACCTGATGACAGCCCACTATTATTAACGGCAATTAACCGGGCTACCGAGCAACTAGCTCTACAAATTTTACATAGTTACCAATATTACCGTTCACCGCCAACTGCAGCCTTACATGAGCTTCACCAACTCTATTTATATTGTGAAGCCAGTGACACAATCAATACCCAGACAAGTGCAAAAGACTTGCCTAACACCAACAGTTTTTATCAGCTATACACACAACTCATACTGACCAGTATTGCGGACCCATACAGCTTAGAAAAATTTGATGTATTACGCCTATTTAATTTAATGAAAAAATTCACCACTCAGGTTGAAATCAGTTTACTCACCGAGAAGCAACAAAACACCACCAGTGATTTCCTAATGACCGGTCATTTCTGTTTGAACTGTGCTAGCGATCATCCTCCTACGGCTATGGTAAAAACGTCACTAGATATACGTAAACAATCACAAACCCGCCTGTTAAACACTCAACCAGTATTACTGGCCATAGAAAAAATATTTATACGTGCWGCASARTCWGCMAGTCGAGCWGCATTTGATCTCGATATACAGTTATTAAAAAAGATTATTCCGCAATTAAATACCTCATACGAACGTAAATATCAGCGCCTACCCAGTATTCATACACGTAAAATCCATATTGCCAATGGCATTGATGATATTCATACCTGYCTKAAAGAAAACCAAGTCAATGGKGCCATMGAGTGGCTGATTAATAACCAAGGCAGTGGTGGTATTATGGCCAGTCGAGACTCTGATGGTTGCTACAACATCCATATCGGTGATTTTGTGGGCATATTTGAACAAGACTTACCGGTTAAATTAGCCTCGATACGYTGGTTAAATATCGACAATAATGGTTCTACCCATATTGGTCTGGAATTACTTCCCGGTCAYCCCACTGCCATTTTTTGCCTGGCAGATAATAATATCGAATACCCAACRTTGTTATTACCCGCGGATGAAGACTTAAAACAACCAGATACGCTCATTGCTGAAAAGGGACTTTTTTCACCTAAGCGATTACTTAAACTGAAAGGTGATGATGAACCTTATAGCGTTTCAGTCGACAAATTGATTAACCATACTTTTAACTTTGAACAATTTAGTTTTACCATCACCAAAACTAAGTAATGTCATTTTTACTACTTAAACATTAGAATAATACGGAATTAAATAGGGACTTATCTATGCGCACGCTCATCAAATTAGTGTTTTTTCTGGTCATTGTCGCTATCGGCGGACTGATAGCTATACCTTTTATCGTTGATCCTAATGACTATAAACAAGAAATTTCCACTCAAATAGAAAAAGCCACTGGTCGAACGCTTACCTTGGATGGTGATATCAACTTATCTGTATTCCCATGGATAGCGCTTGAATTAGGTCCGTTAACACTCAGCAATGCTAAAGGTTTTACTGCAGACCATTTTGCCAAAGTACAAGCGGCTGAGATTCGTATTAAATTAATGCCTTTGCTTAACAAGCAATTAGAGATGGATACGATCATATTAGATGGCTTAGTACTCAATCTAGAGAAAGACAAATCAGGCAAAACCAACTGGGATGATCTTACCGGCGGAACAAATGCTAAAGATTCTGATAAAACATCAGAGCCAACAGAAAAATCGGATGCGGGCACCCCAACTTTAGCGGCAATCAGCATTGCAGGCGTGCAACTGACCAATGCAAATATCTTGTGGTCTGATGCGACTACCGCTGAAAGCTACAGCTTAGAAAACCTGAACCTTAATACCGATCCCTTGGTGCCTGGACAGCCTACCGCAGTGGAGATGAACTTCGATATAGCAAGTTCAAAACCTCAAGCCAAAGCACATATCAGCCTAACAACAAACGTTATGGTTGATTTAAAAAATCAACAATATGCCCTTTCTGATTTGCACTTTACCACCCACATCGAAGGCAAAGACTTACCCTTCTCATCCACTGATCTTGACTTAAAGGGTGATATCAATGCTGACATGGCCAAACAACTGGTATTAATCGATGGTTTATCGTTAACGGCCAAAGCACAGAAAGATAAACAAACTATTGAAGTTAAATTGTCAGCTGAAGTCTCAAGCAACTTAGCTAAGCAACAAACCAGTTTAAAATCACTAGAACTCATTGCAGAAATCGTTGACCCAGCCTTACCAGGTGGCAAAACCAATATCGAGCTTAGCACTGATATTTCTGCCGATCTGCAACAGCAAACACTACAGCTAAAAAACTTAATGGTTGAAGCTCATGATTTACTGATTAATGGTGATATTAATATCAGTAAATTATTATCAGATAACCCTGCGTTTACCGGCAATATCGATATCAACCCCTTCAATTTACGTCAATTAGCCAAACAATTAGCGATTGAATTACCTACTATGGCTGATGACACTACACTTGAATTAGTGCAGCTCAGTACTCAGTTTGAAGGCTCCACCAACAGCATTAATGCCACCACGCTCAATATCACTCTCGATCAAAGCAAATTGTCCGGTAACATCGCAATTACTAATTTTTCTCAACCTGCAATTAACTTCAACTTAGCCTTAGATGAAATTGATGTTGATCGCTATTTACCCCCAGTGGAAGAAGGTGAAAAACCTGCTGCTGCGCCACCCGCCGCCGCAGCGGCTGCAGGTGCCAGCCAACTGCCTTTAGAAACCTTAAGACAGCTTAACGCCAAAGGTGTATTAGATATTGGTAAATTAAAAGTCAGCGGCACCCGTAGTGAAAATATTCATATTGAGCTCAG
>NVRG01000027.1 GCA_002400805.1 Gammaproteobacteria bacterium | reverse complement strand
ATCGTCTCCACTTCCCCGTTCTTTAGCAATAGCCAATACTGTCGCTATATCAATGATAATCCAATCTGAACGTTCTTTTCCCGTTTCCGGATCGACATAGTGTGCCTGACCTTCATCTAAGGCAATGGGGATACTAGGATTCGAATCAAACTTGCGCGACCCTGGCAATAACGGATGTAACCGCCTATCGATAGTTTGCTGAGTAATCGGATCTTTATCACGATAAATTTCATGAATTTTACCAAAAACAATATTTAAACGCCCGCCACTCATAAATACACGACCAGTAGTGGTTTTACGCTCTCTTGTTATTGTGCCTTTATGTAAAGCAATACTGACAAAAGTAATATCTTCTTCTGGCCCAGCTTGCGATAAACCATTTGGTATGGTGGCGCTTAACACCTGAAGTTCGGTTGGTGTAAAAACAGGCGCTTGTGTTTCCGAAAATAAAACTGTTTCACTAACATACAATGATGATAAAACTGTTCGCAACTCATCACTGGTAATCGATTCTGGATGTTCATTTGCTATACCCGGCTTATCACGATCAACAATTTTTACGTACTGTAGACCGGCTTCCCACAAGGTACGGCCCTCTTGACCTAAGATTATTTCATCATCGGTAAGTGCTTTATCTCGTGTTAATGTGCCACAGCCCGTAAGACTCATTGACATAACTAGGCTGACGACTATTATGCTGCCCAAATTAACCATGCGACGCATAGAGCTTTCCTCTTTATTATTACTTGTCATTAAACTGGGAGGCTATTTTCTGCCTTTTGTTCCCTACAAAGCAACTCCTGCACACTTTCGCGCGGGTCACCACCTTCAAATAAAATTTTATAAACTTGCTCTACGATAGGCATTTCCACACCTACTTGTTTAGCTCGCTTTAATACTTCTTTCGCGGCATACATGCCTTCAACTGTTTTACCCACTTCAGTCACCGCTTGTTCGACGGTCAAACCTCGACCGATAGCGAGACCTAGTTGCCGATTCCGGCTTTGATCATCGGTACAGGTCAAAATCAAATCGCCAATACCCGACAAGCCAAACATCGTTTCAGTTTGTGCACCTAAGCTTGCAGCCAATCGTAATATTTCGGCCATGCCACGGGTAATTAACGCTGCACGCGCATTTGCACCATATCCCAAGCCATCTGAAATACCCGCACTGATGGCCAATACATTTTTAACCGTACCGCCAATCTGCACTCCTAATACATCATGTGTTGTATATGCACGCAATGTTGAACTATGCAAAGCAGACGCCAAGCTTTGAGCAAAAGTTTCATCTGTTGAAGCAACGGTGATCGCTGTAGGTAAATCTTTTGCCACCTCAGCAGCAAAAGATGGCCCAGAGATAACGGCCAAGGAATGAGAGGAACCCAACATTGCTGTTGCCGTATCCAACAAAAAATCACCCGTTTCAGGCGTCAGGCCTTTGGTCGCCCAGCTCAGTGGTGTTCCATCAGCCATTAGCGGCTTAGCTTTTGCTAACATCTCAGCAAAAGCAATACTTGGCACTGAAACCAAGATATGCTTTGCAGAGCTTACCGCCTTGTCAAAGTCAGGCTCAATACGCAAGGTCTCAGGCAACTTTAATCCCGGCAGATATCGCTCGTTAGTACGAGTGTGCTGCATATCTGCTAAATGTTGAGCATCCCTGCCCCATAGCAATACTTCATTACCATTTCTAGCAATGGCTATCGCTAAAGCCGTACCCCATGCACCGGCACCAATAACCGTTGTGGGGAATAGCTGTTCAGACATCAATGACAAGAGTTGTGGCCTAAAGAGTTAGTGTGTTGTATCTGCCGAAGCAGTTGCCTGTGCTTTTGCTTGTGCTATTGCTTGTTCCTTCTGATGCATGTACATCGCATCAAAGTTAACAGGTGACAGCACCAATTGTGGAAAGCCGCCTTTTGTCACTACATCAGAAACCACTTCACGAACAAACGGGAATAAAGTATTCGGACAATAGCTGCCAATTAATGGACCCATTTCTTCATCACTATAACCTGTTAATGAGAAAATACCGGCTTGTTTTACTTCTACTAAAAATGCCGTTTTATCGCCCACTTTAGCCGTGACAGTAACTGACAAAATGATCTCGTGATTATCTTCATCAATACGACGATATTCATTGCCAAGCTGCAAATCTAATTTCGGTTTCCATTCTTCACGGAAGATATCCGGTGAATTTGGGCTCTCGAAAGAGACGTCTTTTGTGTAAATTTTTTGAATAACAAAGCGAGCTGCTTGCTGCTCTTCTGTTGATGCGTTTTCTTCAGCCATGACTTTTCCTTACAAGTAAATTTAAGACTGGGCCAGCATACCGTCCAGTCGTTGTGCTCTTTCAATAGCCAATAGGTCGGTATAACCACCTACAGCTTCATTATTAATAAATATTTGCGGCACTGTTCGCTGCCGACTTTTTTTCATCATTTCTTGACGTTTTTCCGGATTCAAGTCGATGCGGATCTCAGTATATTTAACACCTTTACGATCCAACAGCTGCTTTGCCATCACACAATATGGGCAATGCCCTGAGGAGTAGACTACGACCTTTGCCACGTTAACTGTTTCCATCCATCAAATAAAATGTTCGATTTAACTAAACAGGGGCAACTTGGCATCTTTCCAAGTATTTAGCCCACCCTTTAATACATAAACTTCGGTAAAACCGCTATTACGCATTTGCTTCGCCGCAGTACGCGAGCGTTGGCCACTGGCACAGACCAAAATGATCGGCTGCGCAGGATTTTTTAACTTCGCCACACCATCCGTCAATGTAGATAACGGAATATTAGTCGAATCTGCAATATGCTCTTTTTTAAACTCGTCAGCATCGCGAATATCGACAAATAGTCCTTTTTGCTGATTTACAAGCTGAATAGCTTGCACTGTGCCCACAGGTGAAATCCCACTAATTTTTTGATAAATAGCATCAGAAAAAACCAACCACGACAACACCACAAATAATGTTACTAAAATCCAGTGATTTACAACAAATTCACTTAAATTTTCCATATTCAACCTTACAAATAACCTAAAATACCATCATATTACAACGAAATTAGCGCATTTTTATTTGCACTGTGTTCACTGTTATACCCTGCCAGAGCATAGGTTCTCACTAAAAACTTAAACCCTCTCATTTCTTCGGTGACTGTTTTTCGCCACAAAAGGCCATATAATATACGGCATTTTCAATGATTTGCATGTATTTATACCCAAGCCACTTGGATATCATGCAACATTGCCAGCAAACGACACTATTTATAGTTATAAGGATGATTGCATGAACCACCCTCACCGACCACTAGCGCTAATCATATTAGATGGCTGGGGTTACAGTGAAGATCCAAAATACAATGCGATCCATGCCGCTAACACCCCTGTGTGGGACAAACTGTGGCTGAACTATCCTCACACACTAATTAGCGCATCTGGTGCGGGTGTTGGTTTGCCGGGCAACCAAATGGGCAACTCAGAAGTTGGTCACCTTAATATGGGTGCCGGTCGCGTGGTTTACCAAGAACTCACTCGTATTAGTCGCTCTATCCGTACCGGTTCATTTTTTACTAACCGCACCTTAACCGATGCTGTTGATAGCGCTTTAGAACAAGATAAAGCAGTGCACATTATGGGCTTATTATCGCCTGGTGGCGTGCATAGCCATGAAGATCATATTCATGCCATGGTCGAATTAGCCGTTAAGCGTGGCGTAAAAAATGTCTATGTACATGCTTTTTTAGACGGTCGTGATACCCCACCTAAAAGTGCCCATGCCTCTCTGGTTGCGTTGGAAGACAAATTTGCACAACTGGGTGGCGGCAAAATCGCCTCCATCATTGGTCGTTTTTATGCATTAGATCGTGACCAACGTTGGGATCGCGTAGGCAAAGCCTACCAATTAATTACCGAAGGAAAGGGTGATTTTAATGCGGCTGATGCTACTGCTGCGCTCGACCTTGCCTATCAACGAAATGAATCGGATGAATTTGTCCAAGCCACAACGATAGGTGAGAAAACAATTAAAGTCGAAAATGGTGATGCCATTGTTTTTATGAACTTTCGCTCCGATCGAGCTCGCCAAATTACCAATAGTTTTATCGATCTTGAGTTTGATGGTTTCCCGCGTGAACGTAATATTGAATTATCCGCTTTTGTCACCTTAACCGAATACAAAAAGGACTTTAATGCGCCTATCGCCTTCCCATCAGAAAAACTTAACAACGTCCTAGGCGCCCATATCTCTTCTTTAGGCCTGCATCAATTACGCATTGCTGAAACGGAGAAATATGCGCATGTCACTTTCTTTTTTAATGGTGGTCGCGACGAACCCTTTGAAGGCGAAGATCGAATTTTAGTGCCATCACCCAAAGTTGATACCTATGATCAACAGCCAGAAATGAATGCTCCAGAACTCACTGATAAGTTGGTGGAAGCTATCAAAACTAATAAATACGATGTCATCATCTGTAATTTCGCTAATGCTGATATGGTCGGCCATAGTGGTAATTACGATGCGGCGGTTCAAGCGGTTGAGGCCTTAGATGAATGTTTAGGTCGAGTCTGGTCCGCACTAAAAAGCGCAGGGGGAGAAATGATCGTCACCGCTGATCATGGCAATGCTGAATTAATGTTGGATGAGCAAACAGGACAAGCGCATACCGCCCACACCAGCAATCCGGTGCCACTTATTTTTGCCGGACGTTCTGCCAAATGTGCAGAGCAGGGTTCTTTATCTGACATCGCGCCCACCATGCTGACATTGATGGACTTACCTATCCCTGCAGAAATGAGCACACATCTGTTGGTTGAGATTACCTAGAGTAAATCTGTGTTAACGCGTCTTTTCCTTATCAGTACATTACTTTGCTGCGTTTCATCAAGCTGGGCAGCGACTGACTCAGCCCAGCGGCTGGAAAATGTACAATCTGAGATTCAAACTCTAGATAAAGATTTAGCCAAAAGCAAAGCCTCGAAACAAGCGCTCTACCAACAGCTCGAACAACAAAGCCGCTCTATTTCCAAGCTTAACCGTCAGTTAGTGACATTAGAAAAAGAACTTAAACAGAAAGCGAAAGAATTAATCTTGTTAGGACAAAAACAGTCATCACAACAGCAATCTCACACCCAACAAATTGACGCTTTATTCAATCAAATTCGCACCGCGTATATTCAGTCTCAGCCCAGCTACATCAAAATACTGTTAAGCCAAAACAATCCTGCCACCTTAGCCAGAAGTACCACTTATTACCGCTATTTCCATCAAGCGCGACAACAGCAACTCGCCGAACTTGAGCAGAGCTTGAACAGCCTAACTGAACAGCAAAAACAATTGTTTGCCACCCAAAAAGCGCAACAACAGCTCCACAAACAGCAGCAACAGCAACAACAAGCATTGCAGCAACAAACGCAACACCGCCAAAGCACATTAGCCTTACTAGAAACAAAGATTTCCAGCCAAGATGTTCAACTGGCTTCGCTACGAGAAGAAGAGCAATCCCTGCACAATTTATTGCAGTCACTTAATGCCTCACCAAAACCCAAAGTAATAGAACAAAAAGCGGCAACAAAACAAAAATCATTTTCTAAACGTCGTGGCGCATTGACTTGGCCAATAAAAGGAAAATTACTTGCACGCTATGGCAGTTCTCGAAATCTTGGTAAACTCACCTGGAAAGGCATCATGATTGCTGCGCCCATAGGAAAAGATATTGTGGCATCAGCGCCCGGGAAAGTAGTCTTTGCCGACTGGTTAAGAGGGTTTGGATTATTAATGATTATTGATCATGGTGAGCAATATATGACTTTATATGGCAATAATGAAACACTGCTCAAACAAGCAGGGGATAATGTCTCGGCCGGTGAACTAATTGCTCAAAGTGGTGTTCAAAGCATGCACAATCATGCAGGTTTATATTTTGAAATTCGTCACAAAGGAAGCCCAACCAATCCGCTAAGATGGTTGAGCAAAAAAAGTTAACGAGTTTTTACTTAAGGAAAACATATGAGTTTTTTTAAACGTGACTTCGGGCTCATCTCAACAGGTGTTGTTCTCGGTGCTACATTGGTATTTGGCCAAATGGTCTTTGCCGACAAGACAGAATCCCGTCCCGATATACCTTTAGAAGAGTTACGTACTTTTTCTGAAGTGTTTGGTCGAATCAAAAATAGTTATGTCGAACAGGTAGACGACAAAGAGTTACTGCAAAATGCCATTGAGGGCATGTTGTCAGGCCTTGATCCACATTCAACCTATCTCGATTTTGAAGACTTTAAAGATCTACGTGAAGGCACGTCAGGTGAGTTTGGCGGCCTTGGCATCGAAGTCACCATGGAAGATGGTTTTGTTAAAGTCGTCGCCCCCATCGATGACACACCCGCTGCCCGTGGAGGCATCCAATCTGGCGACTTAATCATCCGCTTAGATGACACCCCGGTCAAAGGTCTATCATTAGGTGAAGCGGTAGATATTATGCGTGGCAAACCTGATAGTAAGTTGTTACTCACCATTATTAGAGAAGGTACAGCTAAGCCGCTAAAAATCGAGCTAACTCGTGCGATTATCAAAGTAGAAAGCGTTAAACAAAAAATGTTAGAACCGGGTTACGGTTATGTGCGGATCAGCACCTTTCAATCTCGTACTGGCGCTAGTTTAAGAGAAGCCATCAGTGCCTTAAAACAGGAAAACGACGGCGCGCTAAAAGGGCTGGTTCTTGATTTACGTAACAATCCAGGCGGTCTATTAGATGCAGCTATAGATGTTTCTGATGCCTTTATCACCAAAGGGAAAATTGTCTATACCGAAGGTCGCATCAAAGATGCCGCTCAAGTATTTAATGCCAAACCAAATGACATCTTAAAAGGTGCACCATTAGTTGTCTTGGTCAACGGTGGTTCAGCGTCAGCGTCAGAAATTGTGGCTGGCGCATTACAAGATCATCATCGTGCCATCATTCTTGGTAGCAAGACATTTGGTAAAGGTTCAGTACAAACGGTAATGCCGCTCAGCGACAGTACCGCTGTTAAGATGACAACGGCTCGTTATTTCACCCCGTCTGGTCGCTCTATCCAAGCAGAAGGCATTGTGCCCGATATTGAAATTGAACGGATTAAGGTCAGCGCATTAGACAGCAATGACTTTACCCCACTACGTGAACAAGATTTATCGGGTCATTTAAAAAATGGCAATGGCAAAGAAGAAGATGATGAAGCGACTACTGACGACAACGATGTCGAAAGTGAAGCCGAAGAAAAAGAAGATGCTACGCCTTTAGCCGTCAGCGACTATTATTTGTCTCAAGCATTAAACCTGTTAAAAGGCATAAGCATACTCAATCCTATAAAATAGGAGCACAAGTCATGGCACGCGTACTTATTCCACTAGCAACAGGTTGTGAAGAACTCGAAGCGGTTACCTTAATTGATTTATTAAGGCGGGCGGGCATTACGGTAATTACAGCAAGCCTGACCGAACAACAGCAAGTGACAGCCAGTCGAGGTGTACGCCTCATGGCTGACACAACGCTGGCTCATGTGCTTCACGATGACTTTGATATGTTGCTTCTACCTGGCGGCATGCCCGGCTCAACAAACCTGAATGAAGATCAACGCATCCATGCCCTTATCAAAAAGCTAAATTTAACCAACAAAGCCATCGGCGCAATTTGTGCTGCACCTATGGTATTGGCTCATTCTGGCCTGCTCAATGGTAAAACAGCCACGTGTTACCCCGGTATGCTCAGCAGTGAAGACTGGCCAGAAATTACTTTTAGCACCCAACCCGTAGTGATTGATGGTAATGTACTGACGTCCCAAGGACCGGGCACAGCAATGGATTTTGCTTTGGCTATTATTGAGTTTCTTACCGATCAAGACACTCGAAACAATGTAGAAGTAGGGCTGGTGCGGCCTTCTTAAGACATCAATCAAAGCGGAAAGATTAATGAATCCATCTGAACTCTCGATTTTACTCGTTGAACCATCAGCTATGCAGCAAAAAGTGATTTTGTCACACTTAAAAGAGGCTGGGATAGCAAATATCGACACGGCAAGTAATGGTGAACATGCGTTAGAGCTTGCCGGAAAGTACCAACCCGATTTGGTCATCAGTGCCATGTACTTACCGGACATGTCCGCAACAGATTTATTGAAAACACTACGCCAATCTAATACCGATCAAGAAATTAATTTTATGTTAGTTTCCAGCGAAACCAAGTTCTCAGCATTAGACCCTCTTCGCCAAGCTGGCGTTATCGCCATTCTTCCTAAACCCTTTGGTTATGCAGAGTTAGAGCGTGCTTTACGTACAACGCTGGATTATATTGCACCCGAAGAAATCGCCCTGAAAAACTACGATGTCACAGACTTAAATGTCTTGGTGGTTGATGACAGTCTCACCGCAAGAAACCACCTTTCTCGTGTATTAAAGAACATCGGCATTAACAAACTAATGACGGCCATAAACGGCCTCGAAGCAATAAAACTGATCGAAGCTAATGACTTTGATCTAGTGGTCACCGACTTCAATATGCCTGAAATGGATGGCCAGCAACTGATTGAATATGTTCGTAATGACATGGGCAATACCTTTTTACCCATTTTGATGGTCACCAGTGAAAACAATGAAACGCGCCTAGGCAATGTACATCAAGCGGGTGTATCAGCCATTTGCGACAAACCATTTGAACCTCAAACTGTGCGTGAAATTTTATTCCGCATTTTGGATGATCACGCCTAAGTAAGGCTTAACTGCTTTTACCTAAGTTAACAAAGGCCTGCATATAGTTAATCGCCACATCTTGCTCGCGCATCGCTGCAGATAAGGTCTTATGTAAACCCTTTTTACCTAAACGCACGGTCGACACAGGCAAACTTTGGCTCAGCTCTTCCGCCAGCCAATTCGGTAATACTGTTAACCCACGATCTAAACCCACCATTTGCACCATCAGATCTAACGATTCCATAGCCTTTGTTTTAGGCGTCACTGACGCCGGCAATAAAAACTGGGTGAATACATCCAATCGTTCATGCGGAACAGGGAAGGTCAGCAGAAGCTCATCATCCAGAGCATCGGCATTGATAAATGTTTTGCCTGCAAGTTTATGAGTGTTAGCCACCAGCAATACCAACTCATAATCAAACAGGGGCTCATAATGCACACCCTGTTTCTTCACCACATCAGGCGTAACCAATAAATCGATATGATGATTGAGCAAACCTTCCAGTCCTGAAAACTGAAACTTCGACACAATATCCACATCCATATCCGGCATATTAATCAGGAAATCAGCCAAAATACCTTTCAACCACTGATAACAAGGATGACATTCCACCCCCAAACGTAAGATGCCTTGCCGACCTTCACCATAAGCTTTTACCGTCTTCTCCGTTTGCTCTAACACGGGCAGCACCTGCCTAGCCACTTGCAACAACAACTCACCCGCCTGCGTTAAGCGTATCTGCCGTCCATCTTTCTCCCACAAGGATACTTCCAGCTTTTTCTCCAAATAACGTATTTGGTGAGATAAGGCCGACTGGGTTAAAAACAAAGCATTCGCCGCCGCCGTTAAGGTGCCGTTATCCGCTAAGGCTTTTATGATCTTTAAATGGGAGCGCTCAATCATCTATGAATATTTCTCATGATTTCGTTAAAAACCATCATTATTCCTCATAAGTCATCCTCTCTACAATAGCCATCTTTTACACAGCGACTAAGGACAAGACGATGGCTATTACCCATAACCTTGGTTTTCCACGTATTGGGAAAAACCGGGAATTAAAATTTGAACTAGAAAAGTTTTGGCGAGAAGAGACCAGCAAAGAAGAGCTGCAACACACAGCCCAAACCTTACGTAAAACGCACTGGAACCTACAAAAACAACTCGATTGGCTACCGGTCGGTGACTTTTCTCTCTATGACCATGTATTAGATACCAGCGCCTTAGTGGGCAACCTGCCTGAACGTGTCAGCCAAGAACAAGATGACTTGGCAAAATACTTCCAAGTCGCACGCGGTCAATCACATAGCCATTGCCAACAAGTGGCAGCTGGCGAGATGACCAAATGGTTTGATACCAACTATCACTACATCGTGCCGGAATTTGAT
>NVRG01000026.1 GCA_002400805.1 Gammaproteobacteria bacterium | reverse complement strand
CTTAATCGCGTTAGAAATCAGGTTTAACAGCACTTGAGTAAGTTTTTGTCTATCAGCATTGATAGCAAGTTCATCATCATCAGCCATAATGTTTATAGTCAAACCTTGTTGTTCAACTTGTGACTTATTTAAATCACGCATCTGTCCAATCAGTTCGTTGAGATTAATGCTCTCTAATTTAACCTCAATGTTACCGGCTTCAATCCTTGATAAATCTAATACATCATTAATTAAGTTCAATAAGTGTTTACCACTCTGATTGATATAATTAACCGATTCAAGTTGCTCAGCGGTAAGTGGATTTTCACTATCAGTCTGCAGCAACTGTGAAAAGCCAAGTACCGCATTCATCGGTGTACGCAGCTCATGGCTCATCGAAGATAAAAACTTTGACTTGGCCCTATTTGCTTGTTCGGCGGTTTCTTTTGCCAACGTTAACTCTTGAGCCTGCTTTTCTAATATTTTGGTATTACATAAAGCCAACCAATATTCCTTATGGGCTCTCTCTATTAATGTATGAGCAAAAAGATAATAAGCGACAAAGCCAAAGAGAAAACTTGCACTGACAGGGCTCCAATTGGCCATAGCAGCAATAATGGGGGGAATAAAAATAAGCGCTAGGTATGCCTGTGTAACTCTCTTCCAGATAAATAGACTAATTGATGCGCCCCCGGCTATCCCTAGCGTAAATAATAGAATAACCATCGTACCGGTGCTCATATCATATAAATACAAGTTAATACCGGAATAGACGCCCCAGATAAGCGGGGTTGATAAGATCGACCATACTGCTAACCGCTCCCATTGGGAGAGACGCTCAGACTGCTGCTCCAATATATGAGCTATATACAATCGTACAGTCGAACTTAAGACAATTAACACCAAGAATGTTATTGCCAGCGCTCTGGCCTCATTGAATAAATCAGCGGTAATTATGGATACTGCAAGGCTAACAAGAACGATTACTGGCCCATGGGAAGCGCGTTTCACAATATCTTTAGCGGCATGCAAATTGAGCTCATAGATGGTTTTATCATCAAGCTCAATCAAATGTTCGCTATGTAGTGATTCTTGCGGCATTCCCTACCTTAAATATCGTCAGCTAGAAAAATCATCTTAATGGAATTAACAACTTAAACAAAGTCTCTCATTATTTTTGCAACCAACTTTCAATACTCTGTTTTAGAAAAACCACATAGATTTTAACCTTTTTATCTATGTTATAGTTCAGCTGTACTCTGCATAAATGGGTGATATTTATGACTTGGATGGACCCGAAAACTGAGACATCACAAGATGAACATTCACCCTCGTTCAACGCAAACGTGCTCGCAGAGCAAACCTCCCAACTTTATGCTGCCCATACGATGGGTGTTATCGCTACCGTTTTAAGTGCCTTAATTTTGAGCTACGTATTGTGGCCAGTGATAGAACACTCCATTCTTTTCTATTGGTTAGCAGTGTTATTTTTGATTACTGCTGCACGCACAGCGCTTGCCATTACTTATAAAGAAGCTAAACCAACTCCTGAACACGCTTTCCACTGGAAGAAGAACTTTTTTATTGGCGCCGTTCTGTCTGCTGTCGCGTGGGGCACAGCTGCCATTTTGTTATTTCCCGAACATGATCCTGCTCGACAGGTGATCTTAGCCTTTGTAATTGGTGGTACTGCTGCTGGAGCAATTACCTCTTTATCTTATGTTCGCCACATAATCTATATTTATTTAGCAATATTAATGTTTCCTCTGATCACTCGCTTTTTAATTAGTGATTCGGATTTAGGTGTTCCGATGGGGTTCATGATAGTTATTTACAGTGCTTATATTTTTTCTTCAGCAAAACGAACGCATACAAACCTACTGCAAAATATTAGCCTGCGACTTAAAGCAACTAAACACCAACAAGAGCTGATTAATGCCAACGTTATTGCTGAAAATGCCAGCCAAGCTAAATCACAATTTTTATCWCATATGAGCCATGAACTGCGTACACCTATAACKGCCATGCTTGGTTTTGCACAACTGTTAGAAATGGACTTGAAAAACGAAGAAGATAAAGACAACGTTAGAGAGATATTACTCGCAGGTGACCATTTAATGAGTTTGATAAACCAAATTCTTGATCTCTCAAAAATTGAAGCTGGTTCGCACGACCTAGTGCTAGACGACTACCCTCTTAGCGATATAGTTGAGCGTTGTATTCCATTGATGCAGTGTATGGCAGCCGATAACCATGTTGAGATCATCAATACTGTCAGCGACACTTGCTATTACGTATATCTAGACAAAATCCATTTTACTCAAATAGTGCTCAACCTAATATCCAATGGCATTAAATATAATAAAGAAAATGGCACCGTGACTATCAGTTGCCAACAAAAAAATGAAACTACACTCGAAATATATGTCACTGATTCTGGTGCTGGGCTCAACGCTCAACAAATCGAATCATTATTCACTCCCTTTATAAGGCTAGCCGAACATAGACATGTTCAAGGCACGGGTATAGGTTTAACGATATGTAAACAGCTTATTGAATCGATGAATGGCACTATTGGGATAACAAGCATGCCAGGTACCGGAAGCACCGTTACGCTGACAGTTCCTTTGAGCCAGCCGGCTTACGATCACGTGTTATCGCCTGCAAGTAATGCTTAAATTTGGCAGGCTTATTGCTAAATAAAGCATAGGTAGAGCCAATTACCCAGCAGGCAATTAGTCAGGGATGGCATAACCAACACTTAGTTGATTAATATGTTAAGGAATACAAATAGTTAGGTTGTTAGCTCACTCAAGAAAGAGCAACATGCGCCGTTAAAACAAGTGAGGGGGTGCAGCATGAAGACCTTGATATTGTTACTACTAATTAGCTTTCAAGTTTCAGCAGAAGAAATCGACAGATCTGCGATGAATACTTGTTCCTACGCTGGTGGCATAGCCAGAGAAACCCAAAATATTCGTCAAGTTGAAGATGACAATTGGATCGTATTCGAATATAAAGTCAGTTTGATGTACAAAGAAGGTGACGGCCTTAGCAACCTTCTCGTCATAGCTAAAACTGTCTATGACTATGCCCCCATAAATTCAAGCTCAACAGACGTATTTAACAACGTTTTTGATACATGCATGGGCAAACACATCACCCATACTGTCAGCTTACCCGAATTTGAATTATGACCCACTAGGTCCTTAACTGACCAAATTCGGCAAAGATCAGATTAAATCACCGGCTTAACTGTTGTCTGATTATTAATCTGACTCAGTAGTAATAAAGTGGCTACGTATTTTCTTACTTACGAAAGTCATGGTGGGCTTGAACTTGAGCAATAAACTGCTCCCGTACCTTTAACTCATGTAATTGCCTCTCTTCTACGAGAGGCATCCGGGGAAAACGTTCACGAAGTGCAGCGGCAAACAATCCTTGGCCTTGATGTAAATACACTTCTTGCTGTTCCTGGTATACCTTAACGTCAACCAAGCCACAGCTTGGGGAATTCTGCACTAATATAAAACCATCCAGATTCGAAAAGTCAGCCAATTTTTCCTCTATCGCATTGTTTAACTGATTCGATAAATCTTCATGTCCGCCATCACGATACCGTAAGGCTGGGAGTTTTATGTTTCCGACCAAATGCATAGGTGCTCTAGGAATACCAAATCCAGCGGCGACTTCAGGACAAAAAGTCACCAAATCAAAATGCGCGGCTATGATATTTAGACAGACATCCGACCGCTTATCAGCGCCGTCATAACGTACTGCCATTCCCGATAAACAGGCACTCAGTCCAACTTGGATAGTAGAGGAAACAGCCATCGTGACACCGTTGTATTAAGGTAAAGCCCAAACCATTAATTTTTGGCCACTTTTATAACCAAATAGCTTATTGCCACCCGCAGCGACTGCAATATATTGTTTTCCATCAATTGAATAACTGATGGGTGGCGCATTAACTCCCGCTTCCGCTCCGCCCGCCCATTTTTTCTCACCGGTCATTGCGTCAACTGCAAATAACTCACCGCCACCTTCGCCACTAAATACCAGTCCCGTTTGGGTGCTTAATATTCCCCCAAGAAGAGGATTTGGTGTTTGGTGTTGCCAAACAAGTTTGCCACTGTCTATATTAACTGCACTCAATATCCCATATTGCGATCCTGTTGTTACCGGCGCCATAGATGAATATCTTAATGCTGGTTTATCCGCTGTTTCAGCACGTTCATGCAAGGTATACGTCACTGGCCAATGCACACCCGCTATAAACACTAATCGACGTTGTTCATCTACCGAGACCGGTGACCAATTAGCGCCACCAAAAACACCCGGGTAAATCACCGTGCCTTCACGGCTCGCCAAGGAAAATAGGTTGCTCTGAGGTACGAAAGCCTCACTTTTAAACAAAAGCTCACCGGTAGAACGATGATGCACATAAAACCAGCCAGTCTTTCCAGCCTGTCCTACTACGGGTACTTCTTTGCCATCAATAGTCGCAGTATATAAAACCGGTGGGCTAGCCACATCATAGCCCCACATATCATGAGGAACCTGTTGATAATGCCACTTATATTCACCCGAGTTTGCATCTAATGCCACCAGCGAAACCGAATATAAATTATCACCCGGCCGAGAAGAACCTTCCATTTGTGGCGAAGGATTTCCTGTACCGAAATACAATAAACCAGTTTCATGATCGATAGCTGGCGTGCTCCAAGCTGAACCACCACCATAACGCCATGCATCTTGGTATTGATTGAGATCAGCTTTTTCTTTTTCTATATTGCGAGGTAATTTGATTCCATCAGCCGTTTCAGCTGTAAAATCACCTTCCCAGCCTTGGGATGAAATCGTATCAAATTTCCACTTCCGCTCACCGGAATTCATGTCATAAGCGGCTAGAAACCCGCGGCGACCATACTTGCCCGCAATCCCGACAACCGCACCCAATGGAGCATCAGGGTCAGGTGAGTTGAGGTGAAGGCCATAACCTACGCCGGTAATACCAACGATCACTTTACCCTTATAAACCATAGGCGCCATATTCAAACCGGCTCCCGAAGTGCCGGATACATGTTGTTCACCGTGATCGTTCAAACTAGCAATATCTTCTTGGATGCCAAACTCACCCTGAACGACATCAATATCCCATAGTTTTTTACCCGTCTTTGCATCCAAGGCGAGTAAACGGGCATCAACTGTACCCATAAAAACCTTACCCTCAGAGACGGCCACACCACGATTGGCCGGGCCACAACACATGTTGTAGTCTTTATTTCGATCATGATGATAACGCCATATTTCTTTGCCCGATATTGCATCTAAGGCCACAACATCATTAAATGGCAAAGATAGATACATCACTCCTTGCTGAACGATGGGCGTTGCTTGAAAGGTGGCCGCTATGCCAGTGTCGTATTCCCAAGCTAATTGCAGATTGTCTACATTATCCAGTGATATCTGTGTGGCAGTTGTATGACGTTGATGAAGTTTATTACCACCAAATACGGGCCAATCTAGATCTGCCGCCAGCAGTACGGGGGCCACAACGAGGGCTACAAATATTCCAACTAACTTGCTAAGCATATTTAATTTCCATACCTTGTCTTTTCGGTTTTTAATGACTTATTTCAACCAAATTGGGCTTAACTATAACTCAGATAAACTCAGGAATTTTGCCCGATAGCACCATCTCGATATAACAAAAGTAGCATCGTTAGTAGTGGATTTTATCTATCTCGACAACAAGATCACCACTGGGCCGTTTCCACAGTACTTCTTCACCTAATGCTCGATCTAATAATGCCGAGGCAAGTGGTGATACCCAGCTAATTTTTCCTAACTTAACATCCGCTTCATCTTCACCGACAATTTGAAACTGATATTCACGACTCTCGTCATCAATGATGTTAACGCTAGCACCGATTTTAACGATGGTTTTATCTTGGGGTATTAGCACTACTTTCGTAGTAGAAATTCGAGCGGTGAGATAACGTAATTCTCGGCCTATCTGAGCCAGTTCAACTTTACTGCTCATCGAGTCTTTATCCATATTTAAGACATCTTGCTGTTTTAGTCGTAACTCACGGCGTGCTTGCAGCTGTTGTAGACCGTACACAGTCACAAAATTAGTGTGCTCGCTTATTGGCCATTCAGGTTGGTCATCGCTAACTTGGTCGCCATCCGGTTCTTTTACAAATGCTCTACTCATGATCCACCTCGTGTCGATATAGGCTAAGCCACGTTACATTCAATCTCAGCATAATGATCTTGGTGCACCACTTCTAACCGTAGGCGATCACCAGCTTGAAAGAACTGAAGAGGCCGGCTCACGTCATCTATCCATTGTTTTTGTTGTTGCGGGCTAATCAAAGGCCCTACATCACCAACCGGCCAATGGAAATACATTTCATTTTTATCTTTCTCAGCAAGAATCAATTCATCCGTAGATTCCGGAATAGAAATATACGAACTAAATAACTCTAAACCGCCCTGTCTATCATTATCCTTGGCAAAATATTCTAATGACATATCCCAACCACGGACCAATCCTTGGTGTTCATCACCTCGTTCAATGCTCACGCCATACATTGATAAGGTGCCATCATTTATTTTGGGTAATTTTTTTAATGCTTGCTGAATCGCTTTAATGCTATCAGCGGCACTGCCCTCGACTTCCGGTAACGATAATAACCAATCACCCAATTTAATTGCCGCGTTAATGACTGTTTTATCTTGTTTTGAAATATTAATATTCGCCATACTGACTTCCTACATAACTCTGTGTAATACCTATAACGTTACTTTATCAGTATCACTCCCTATCTCGACATAAATTTAAACAAACTGTTTGGTAACTATGACTAATTTCGCTTAAAATAGTGGGTTATTTAAAAGTCGTCGCTCGACAATATATCCACCGAATTTTTCCCGAAAATAGTGGCATTGAGCCTGTGATGCATTGTCCAGAAACATGATCGGAGAAAACGAGTGAGTCAACAAGAACAATTGTCACAAAAAGAATATGTGGTGAAATGTAAAAAAGCAGCGAAAGATGGCAATGTGGTCGCTCAAAACACCTTGGCTTACATGTATCTACATGGTCATGGTGTCGAACAAGATTATAACGAAACCTTAAAGTGGTACCGTCGTGCGGCCGAACAAGGTTATGGCATTGCACAATATAACCTTGCCATTATGTATCACCTCGGCACAGGCATCGAAAAAAACAGCACTGAAGCGATTAAGTGGCTACAACAAGCGGCAAACCAAAGTCACGGTGAAGCACAGAACCAACTTGGCAACATGTTTTATCAAGGCCAAGGCATTATGCAAGATTATGAGATGGCCTATCTCTGGTGGCAGCTTGCTGAATCAAATAACATTGATGATGCCAGTAATAATCTCCTCAAAGTGTCTGAAAAGATGAGTAGCGCTCAAATTCATCAAGCTAAACAATTAATTCAAGACTGGGCCACCAAACATTGAGCGTCTGCATATTGAAGATATCCTATTAACAAATAATTCCTAAGGGTGACAAAACGTGTTTCCAGTCCTATAATAAAAATTAGGAAATTTGTCCTGTATTGGAGGATAAAGTCATGAGTATTTCAGCTCGCGTTTCCGATTATTTAGACTCCCGTGATATTCGCTACGAAGTCATCAATCATGGTCACTCAAATAGCTCCATTAGCACCGCAGTCGCAGCCCACATTTCACCTGACAGTATTGCTAAAGCCGTAGTCCTTGAAGATGACGAAGGTCGACGCCTAATGGCTCTATTGCCTGCGCATTACAAAATCAGTCTGCACAAACTGAGAGACCAACTAAACGTATTAGATCTGCATATCGTTAATGAAGATCAGGTTTACAAAATGTTTAATGATTGTGACCCTGGTGCGGTGCCCGCTATTGGCCAAGCGTATAACATGAACACAGTCTATGATGAAACTTTAAACCAGCTGGTTGATATCTATTTCGAAGCTGGCGATCATGAAACTTTAATTCATCTGACTCATAAGCAATTTGAAAAATTAATGGGTACGACCAAACACGCTCGCTTTAGTAGCGAAGTGTTTCATTAGTTATTGATTCAGCCGTTAAAGAGCAAGCCATGGCATAAACGAAGTCATGAGGCTTCGTTTATGCCTAAATTCATATAAATTATAGTTAAATCATAAACCTAACCATCCACTGTAAAATGAGGTGAATTAATAATTTCTGTTCAAAACGAAAAAAATAGGCTTATACTGAAGTCCAGAGAGAAAGAATAGTTTGTGCAAGATGTAGCCTGAAAAGGTGTAACTAAAGCAAGGAAACTATTTATGAATCGATTCCTGCATCTGTTTTGTGTCGCTCTTATCTTCTATCCAGGCCATGTTTTTTCTGCCTGGGACCTCAATATGCCCATCGGTGTAACCGATACTAGCCAAGCAATTTATGGTCTACATATGACCATCTTCTATATCTGCTTGGTGATTGCTATTGTGGTCTTCGGTGTCATGTTCTGGTCTATCTTCCACCATCGAAAATCAAAAGGTGCGAAGGCAAAGCAATTTCATGGCAACGTCACAATTGAAATAATCTGGACAATCATTCCGTTTGTCATTTTGATTGCCATGGCTGTTCCTGCTACTTATACCCTTGTCGATATGTACGATTCCACTGAGTCCGATATTGATATCCAGGTAACCGGTTATCAATGGAAGTGGCACTACAAATACATTGGTGAAGATGTCGATTTCTTTAGTGTCTTAGCCACGACCATGGACGAAATCGAAAACAAGAAAAAGAAAAACCCCTACTACTTACTCGAGGTGGATAACGCCTTAGTGTTGCCCATTAATAAAAAAATTCGTTTCTTATTTACCTCGAATGATGTCATTCATGCTTGGTGGGTACCTGATCTTGCCGTTAAGAAAGATGCTGTGCCCGGTTTCATTAACGAATCTTGGACACGTATCAATGAAACTGGTACCTACCGAGGCCAATGTGCCGAGTTGTGCGGTAAACATCATGGCTTTATGCCAATTGAAGTTAAAGCGGTTACTGAGCCGGAATATCAAGCATGGTTGCAACAACAAAAAGTTGCCAACTTAGCGGTGGCAGAATCAGCACAACAAGAATGGACAATGGATGATCTAATGAGCACGGGTGCCATGGTCTATGAAAAAAATTGTGCCGTCTGCCATCAAGCAGAAGGGCAAGGAATGCCTCCAATCTTTCCTGCACTCAATGGCAGTGCTATCGCCACTGGCGACATGGCCGATCATTTAAACATTGTCATGAATGGTAAAACGGCCACCGCCATGGCTGCCTTTGCCAAACAACTATCTGCTGTTGATATTGCAGCTGTTATTACTTATGAACGCAACGCCTGGGATAACAAAACAGGTGATAAAGTGACGCCTGCTGAAGTTCAGGCATTAATGGATGAAAGCTTATGAGTGAACATACAGAAGCGACACATCATCACGGACCAGCCAAAGGCATGATGCGCTGGGTACTCACCACCAACCATAAAGATATTGGCACCATGTATTTGGTGTTTGCGCTCATCTTGTTCTTTGTCGGTGGTGCAATGGCCATGGTTATACGGGCTGAGTTATTTCAGCCCGGACTGCAATTGGTAGAACCAAACTTCTTTAATCAAATGACCACCATGCACGGTCTTATCATGGTATTTGGTGTCATCATGCCCGCGTTTGTTGGACTAGCAAATTGGCAGATACCCTTAATGATCGGCGCGCCCGACATGGCCTTGCCCCGAATGAATAACTGGAGCTTTTGGATCCTACCTTTTGCCTTTACCATGCTGCTTTCTACCTTGTTTATGGATGGTGGAGCACCCAACTTTGGTTGGACTTTTTATGCGCCTTTATCCACGACTTATGCACCACCGAGTGTGACCTTCTTTATCTTTGCAATCCATATGATGGGCATTTCATCGATTCTGGGTGCAATGAATATTATTGTTACCTTGTTCAATATGCGAGCACCGGGCATGACAATGATGAAAATGCCGATGTTTTGCTGGAGCTGGCTGATCACTGCATTTTTGTTAATAGCCGCAATGCCCGTATTAGCAGCCGTGGTGACCATGATGTTACTGGATATTCACTTTGGCACCAGTTTCTTCAATGCGGGTGGCGGTGGTGATCCAATATTGTTCCAACATGTATTTTGGTTTTTTGCTCACCCAGAAGTGTATATTTTAGTCTTGCCTGCCTTTGGTATCGTTTCCCAAATCATTCCAACCTTTGCTCGTAAGCCTCTTTTTGGTCATGACTCTATGGTCTATGCCATGATTTCCATTGCGGTGCTAGCTTTCGTAGTCTGGGCTCACCATATGTTTACCGTCGGCATGCCGCTTGGCGGAGAGCTGTTTTTCATGTATTCAACCATGTTAATTGCTATCCCTACCGGCGTAAAAATATTTAACTGGGTAAGCACGATG